>CAZXIY010000042.1:0-10907 GCA_964640935.1 uncultured Methanomassiliicoccales archaeon | reverse complement strand
CAGTCCCCGCCCTCATCGAACAGCGTCTCCAGCGGGAATTTCCAGTATTCCTCGTATCCCATGTAGGTCTCGTCGTCCTGATATTCGATGTACTGCGTGAACTTCATGATGAACGTGGCCACCTGGAGGTCCGTCATTCCGGAGGTCATGGATCCGAAGTCCTCGGCTATCTCGACAATGTATTTGTCAGTGTATGTGACGAACGACCTGTCGTGTTCGGTGGTACCCTGCCATCTCTCGCTGGCGTCGTAGTAGTTTCTATAGTACTGAAGATCTGAATAATCGATTGTCATGGTGTACTTGTACTCGGTCCCGTCGGATGTCCATGTGAATGTGCGTGAAACTGTACCGTTGACCATAGCGGTGTAGTACTCATGATATGAGGTCTCGCCGTTCTTGCCTTCCACATAGATCGAATACTCACCGGCTGAGAACGTATACGTCGGCGATACGCCATCGAGCGTGACGGCGTTCCCGTCGGAGTCCACAATCTTCCATGTTGCTTCAGTCAATTCGTTCTCGGATACGAGCGTTGTCTTCACATCGGAGTCTAATTCGAGGTCGTAATCGCTGTCGTTTAGCGCGAATACCGTGACATCGGTGCCTGTAACAGTGAACGAGTACGATGATGCGGACGAGAGCAAAGTCATGTTCTCGTCATACCATCCCTTGAACGTTGTCTCATCAGCGGCATCGGCTTTGAGGGTCACCATCTCGCCGGGGTTGTATGTTCCCTCTCCCGTGACACTTATTCCTTTGCCGGAGTATGCGGTCACGTCGTATTCGTTGCTGACATCGAAAGTGAAATCGTTCGTATATGTGTAAGTTATCGAGGTCGTGGAGAATCTGCTCGTTGATTCGTAGATGATCTTGTACGGTATCCATCCGTCGCCGATCCATTGTGTCTCTACGGATCCGTCGGCATGCGTGCCTTTGAATACTTCGCACAACACCCTGCCGTTTGCAGTATCAATCTCTTCGTCCGAAGACTGGGTCCAGGTTATATCGCTTTCTTCGTCCGTCCAATACGTATCACCGTTCGTCTGTTCCTGTCCGTAGGAATATTTGACATAGGTGCTGTACTGCATGAAGTATCTGTTCTCAGACGAGTCGTAGTACAGATACTTGTACGTGGCAGTGCCTGTAAATGTGGACGAGATGAACTGCTTGACGGTCCCTGAGATGCTGAGAGTGAATCCCTTGCCTTCCAATGATTCAGTCCATTTTGCGTACAGCGTCACGTTCCCGGTGGCATCGGGTCCGATGGAGCTGCACTGTTCGGTCAGATCGGAATCATAATACCAGCTGTAGAACACGTATCCGTCCTTCGTGGCGGAGTGGAGTGTGGTTGTTTCGCCGGATGTGTACGATGTCGGATTGTTCTCCGAATTCTCCCCTCCGTTCAGTTCGTATGTGATCGTGTATTTCTGGCCGCTGCCGCTGTTGAGGGCAACTGCCCCTACGCAGCATGCGAGCGCCACCATCGCGACGACGATTACTGCGAGTATCTTGTTGGTCGCCATTTCTGTTCCCCTCATATTCTGATATTTGCACTATGATCCGTTATAGTTCCCGCGATCGGCATCACGATGTCCGTCGAGTCTTCTGATACGGATATACCGTCGCGGATTTCAACATGATGTCCTTCGTACCCCTGATCTTCATCATCGCTCACGCAAACTGCGTCCGATGCGAACGATGCCGCATAGGACGGTATCTGCGATGAGACGTTATCTGAGTAGTCGTTCGATTCTCCCCACACACCGTTCTCGTCCGGTGTGCCTTCCATCGAATCGCCATTTCTGTGGCTTCCGCTGGTCAACGTTGCCGAACAGGCAGCGAACACTAGCATCGCGATGATTATGACGATCTTCGTTCTGTCTTTCATTTTCTCACATCCGTTCTGACACCTTTGCGAAACGTACGGAGAATATACGGATCATTTCGTTCTGATCCAAAGATGACCGACGAATCGCATCAGCGCCGTCTTAGAGGCCGAGACATTCGTTCGTCTCGGCGGTCATCGTCATCGTGCAGCATTCTGCATCGATGTTCTGGACGGATACATATCCGTCAAAAATCTGCATTTCGAATTGAACTGCAGGGAAATCGGTTTCATCTGTCTCTTCGCTCCCGTCATCGAAGCCATCTGCGGCATCGTCGGCTGCGGGCACGTCATACGCATCGGACTGCGTACACGTTCCGTCGCCGTTCCTGCGGTTCGTTCCCAGACCGTCGCAGCAGCACGCCATGTCGCCGTCCGAGATCAGGTTCGATGTCATCGACTGGTAAGCGACCTGTTTTTCCAAAAGGTCGCGGACGTCGGACGCGTATCCGGAAGTGCTCTCTATGTCGTACTCTTCGATGAATTCCAGAACGTTCCTGACGAAGTCGCAATCAACCGCCGGTACGCTGCATTCGATCGGAGCGAATTTGCCGTCCGTGACAGCCAGAGCGGTCGGACGGTCGGCAGGATCCTTCGGCATGCGGTCCATGATGTCGCTGACGCGATTCACGAACGAGTCGGCTCCGATCATGACCTTCATCTTCTCGACGAGTTCGTATTTGAAATCGCCTTTCTCGAAGGATGCCGGGCAGAATACAGATACAGGCATACCGCAGGATTCGAAGTAGTTCTTCCCTGCGGATACCTTTTCAAAGCTCGTCACCAGGTCGGTGACTGCGGAATCGCTGCTTATATCCGATTGTATCAGCAGGACCTCGTCCGGCGGAGCGGTCTCAGATGCCGATGTCTGGCAGAACGAGAACGCAAAGCACGTCGCGACGAGTAACGTCGCAAGAATGAATGCCGTTGTCTTCGGTCCGCTGAGAGACATTGTAACTCCCACGACAGTGCATATATAAATCATTTTTTTCAGACCGAACGTTATCATCGGTGACGTTTTTCAGTCGATTTAGCACATCTGGGTTAAGTGTGAGTTGGTGCGGAGACTGGGATTTGAACCCAGGAACCTCTAGGGACAGGATCCTAAATCCTGCGCCGTTGACCAGGCTTGACTATCTCCACTCGAACGACCTGTAACCTTCCTTCATTCTTATTGGTTATGGTTTTATTTACCTGTCACATAGAATCTAGACCCGTTTGCGACCACCGGTGCGGAGGTGATGTGCCCTCTTACTTTTCCTGCTGTGCGATTTCGTGCGGCCCACCGTTCAGCAAGCAGGTTTTATGCTTGATTGTCATTACACGGTCAGAAGGAGAAAGAATGGTTGATCTATCGGCAGACAGCGGAAAGGAATTGCTACTCGGAAACGAGGCCATAGTCAGAGGGCTCATCGAAGCGGGCGTGAAGTTCGCGTCGACGTACCCCGGGACGCCGTCCTCGGAGGTCGGCAACAACCTGGAGAAGATGGCGGACAAGGTCGGAATGTATTTCGAGTTCTCTTCGAACGAGAAGATCGCTCTGGAGGTCTCGGCCGCCGCATCGTCGTGCGGCGTACGTTCGTTCGTATTCATGAAGCACGTCGGAGTGAACGTCGCGGCCGATCCGCTGATGACGCTCGCGTATGCCGGCGTGGACGGCGGTCTGCTGCTCATGTCCGCTGACGATCCGTCATGCCACAGCTCTCAGAACGAGCAGGACAACCGCTATTACTCGCAGCTGTCGCTTCTTCCGATGATGGAGCCCTCCACGCCCGCCGAGGCGAAGGAGATGATCAAGGAAGCATACAACGTCTCCGAAGAACTCCAGCTCCCGCTGATATTCAGAACGACCACCAGGGTCAACCACGCCCGCGGGATAGTCGAGTACTGCAAACCCGTGGACAAGCCGTCCAGAGGGGTATTCAAGAAGGATTTCGCCAGATATGTGAACATACCTGCGAACGCCAGGCCCAACAGGGTAAGGCTTCTTGCGAAGAATGCCAAGGCAAAAGAGCTTTCCGAATCATCCAAACTCAACTTCATAGACGGCGATGCGGATTCGGACGTCGGCGTCATAACCTCCGGCGTGAGCTACACGTACGTGAAGGAATGTCTCGCCGGCGTCAGCATACTCAAGCTCGGATTCACGAATCCCCTGCCGGAGAAGAAGATCGCCGATTTCATCAGGACCAAGAAGAAGATCATAGTGGTCGAGGAGCTCGACCCGTATCTCGAGGACCAGGTCCTCCGCGTATGCGGACAGGAAGGCCTCGACGTGCATGTGTTCGGCAAGAGGGACGGAACGCTCCCGAGGGAGTGGGAATACTCGCCGGATGTGATGAAGAGACTCTCAAAGATCGTCAGCGTCAAGGGAACTCCCGTTCCGATGCAGCCTTCGGGCGTCAAGCTCCCGGGAAGGCCGCCGACACTCTGTGCCGGATGCCCGCACCGCGGGATATACGCCGCAACGAAGAAGGCCGTGGGAAAGAAAGAGACGATCTTCTGCTCAGATATCGGATGCTACACCCTCGGGGGGCAGCCGCCGTTCAACGAAGCAGATTTCATCATATGCATGGGCGGCGGAGCCGGTGCCGCGGGAGGATTCTCCGAGGTCACCGATCAGAAGCCGATAGCGTTCATCGGCGATTCGACGTTCTTCCATTCGGGAATACCGTCGCTGATATCCGCGAAATTCAACAATCACAAGTACACGATGGTGATCCTTGACAACCGCACTACGGCGATGACGGGGCACCAGCCCAACCCCGGTACCGGAAGGCACTTCGGCGGAAGGGAGACGGAGCCCATAGACATAGAATCGGTGGTCCGCAGCATCGGCATCGGATACGTGAGAACGGTGGATCCGTACGATGTAAAAGAGGCATCGAAGGTCATGGGCGAGGCGATATCTTACGACGGTGTCTCCGTCGTAATATCGAAATGCCCCTGCCCTCTTGAACTCAAGAAGCAGAAGGCACTCGTGCCCAAGCTCTGCGAGGTCGACCAGTCGAAGTGCATACAGTGCTTCACATGTCTGAAGACCATCGCCTGTCCCGCTCTTGTCAAGACGGACGGGAAGGTCAAGGTCGATCCGACGCAGTGCATCGGATGCGGCATGTGCGCAAATGTCTGTCCTAAGGACGCAATCGGGGTGAAACAATGAAGTACACGGTCCAGATCGTCGGCGTAGGCGGACAGGGCGTCCTTTTGGCGTCCATGGTCCTCGGCAACGCCGCCATGAAAGAAGGGTATAAGGTCGCTATGAGCGAGGTCCACGGCATGGCCCAGAGAGGGGGCAGCGTTCTCTGCACTCTTCGCTTCGGCGATGACGTGGTAAGTCCTCTGGAAGCGACCGGAGGCGCCGATATGATAATGGGATTCGAACCGGTCGAGACGTGCAGGAATCTTCCGTTGGGCAACAAGGACACTGCGATTGTGATGAACCTCGATCCCGTGTTCCCGTCAATGGTCGCGGCCGGGATGGAAAGCTATCCGGACATAGACGAACTGATAAAGTCCGTCAGGCAGCAGAACAAGAACGTAGTCACGGTAGATGCGACGTCGATCGCGAAGAAGGCCGGGAAAGCCGTTGCCGCGAATGCCGTCATGATAGGCGTGGTCGCGGCAATGAAAGGATTCCCTCTGAAAAAGGACGTCCTCAAGGAGACGCTCTCGGAGAATGTCCCCCAGAAGTTCTTGGATCTCAACATGCGTGCGTTCGATCTCGGATTCGAATCCGTACAATGAGGGATCCGCCGCATCATGCGGCATCCCTCAGATTACTTTTTTTTAATTTTGCAAATCTCTCTTACAAGAACACAAAGTGTGATGGGAGGCAGCGCCTCCCATCGGGGAGAGAATTCATCTTGATTCAGTTAACGACGACGCCGTTCGAGGGCATCGTCTTCGGGAGCATATCGTCGGACTTGACGAACTCCCCAATGCGACCGAGCTGAAGCTTGAACGATGAGATCACTTTACCGTGCTGTTTCTGTATGAACGACACGATGCTCTTGTTCACCGACGCGAATGCTTCATTCGCGGTCATGTTCGGAAGCTTCTCCAGGACGAGGTCGTTCTCGATGACCACGGTCATCGGACATACGGCCTTGACGTGAGATATCGCTTCCCTTGCCGTTTTCGTGCGGGCCGTTTCGAACCCGAACGGATTGATCAGTATGGAGAACACGATGCAGTTCATCCTCTGGGCGATATCTGCTATCACCGGAGCTGCGCCTGAGCCTGTCCCGCCGCCCATCCCTGCGACTACGAACACTATGTCGTGTCCGGACAGAGCTTTTGTGATCTCCTCTATGTGCGCCTGAGCGCACCTCTTGCCGAGCATGCTGTCGCCATTGGTCCCCTGACCCTGGGTGACTGCTCTGCATATGAACAATCTGCTGTCAGCATCCGTACCGTTGAGTGCATCCTTATCGGTGTTGACGGCGATCGTATCTACCGACGGGTAATCCCAATAGACATCGCTGACGACGTTGCATCCCGCACCGCCGACACCGATCACTGCAACGCGCGGTTCGACCGCAGCATCGTTGTGTCCGAATGTGAATCCCATCATTTTTTCCTCCTTCCCGTATCTTGAAATCGTTTTTAGACCGCTGAAAGAGGCATCGATCAAAGATCGGTGTCCCATCCCCTCTCTGGCGTTCTCCCTTCTGCTTGCTCTCATTTCGTCATTACATCGGAACTTGCCATGTTCATGGCCGCACTTGCTTTCTCAATTGCGACCGGCTTGGGCATAAGATACTCCCTCGTGGCGTTCCTTACGAATTCCGCCTCGCTGAGGTATGATCCCTTATCGACCATTGTTTTCATGGCCATCATTTCCGCTGATGTGTACGGAACGAAGAGTCCGTTCTTGTCCGACTTCGCAACATCGGCATCCCTATCGATGTATTCGCGAACGGCGTTCCTTATGAACAGCGAGCGACTCTTTCCGAGCTCCGGATGATCCTCGAGGTAATCGTCCATCAACTGGAGATCCTCGACACCCATCCTGAGCGAAACGACCTTCTCGTTATCCATCTTTTACACCTGTCGAACCTGTAGAGTCCATCCCTTCTAGGCTCTAAGTAAGTCATTGACGGGTCAGTATTTAATGGTTGTCATACAAAATCATACAAGGTATTACAAGCACGAAAACGATGAAAATCGTGCCTGTCTTCCATGTTAACTACTCAAATTCCATCGCGCGTTAACTATATAATAAGAATGGTCATTCAAGCGACTGGTATCTTAGGTGTACACATGATATCAAACTATACAGAGATGGAGAAAAAGTGGCAGCAGAGATGGGCCGATGAAAAGCTCAACTGCGCCGAGAGGGACGGAAGACCGAAATTCATGATCATATTCGCATATCCTGGCGTTACAGGATATCTGCATGTTGGTCACATGAGGGGTTTCTCCTACGCGGATGCGATAGGGAGATACAAACGTATGACAGGTTACAACGTCCTATTCCCCGTGGGTACACACGCGACGGGAAACGGATCGATCAGCCTTGCCAATAAGATAAAGAACGGCGACGCTAACATGATCGATTACCTCGAAAGGAACGGCTGCCCGGAAGAGAAGCTCAAGGATCTCACCGAGCCCATGGCCGTCGTCAATTTCTTCAATGACGTATACGTCAACGATTACTGGAAGAAGTTCGGATTCCTCGCGGATTGGCGCAGATTCACATGCACGCTCTTCCCCGATTATGCAAAATTCATACAATGGCAGTTCCACAAGCTCATGGACGCCGGTCTCCTGATACAGAAGCCGTATTACGCCCCGTATTGCAAATCATGCGGTCCGGTGGCTGTGGACGCTTCCGAGACAGATATCTCCAAAGGCGGGAACGCCGAGACGCAGGAATACACTCTGCTCAAGTTCAGGCACGGCGACGAATTCCTCGTCGCAGCGACGCTCAGGCCGGAGACGGTATTCGGTCAGGTCTGCTTCTGGGTGAACCCAGAAGTGGAATACGTCAGGATGCGCTACAAGGGCGAGACATGGATCGTCTCGCCGCAGGCCTATGAGAAGCTGACCTATCAGAAGGACGGCCTGGAAGAGATTGGCAAGATAGCCGGAAGGGACATGATCGGGTGGATGTGCGAAGCTCCGATGCTCCACAAGAAGATCCCGGTGTTCCCGGCGAATTTCTGCAACCCGAATGTCGGAACGGGTCTCGTCACATCGGTCCCGTCGGATGCTCCGGACGATTGGATGTCGCTGCATGCGGTGAAGAGCGATCCGGATATGATCGCGAAATACGGTCTTTCCAAAGATCTCATCGATTCCGTGGTTCCGATATCCATCATCAGTATGAGCGGATACGGCGACTTCCCCGCGAAGGACGTCATCGAATCCATGGGGATAACCGACCCGTCGGATCCGAAGCTCGTCGATGCGAAGAAGCAGGTCTACAAGGACGGATACCACCTCGGCAAGATGAAGGACATCTGCGGGGAGTTCGCGGGCATGCGCGTCGAAGAGGCCAAGGACAAGATGAAACAGGCCATGATCGATGCGGGCGAGGCCGACATATTCTACGACCTCTCGGAAGAGGTCGTCTGCAGATGCGGCGAGAAGGTCGTCATAAAGCGTATCGACGATCAGTGGTTCATCAACTACGCGGACGAGGATCTTACAAAGAGGACCAGCGAGCACTGCAAGACCATGGACATCAATCCTACGGAGTATTACAACAACGTCCACGGCGTTCTCGAATGGTTCAGGGAGAGAGCATGCGTCCGTCTCGGGAATTGGCTCGGTACGAGATTCCCATTCGACGAGAAGTGGATAATCGAAGCGATCTCCGATTCCACGCTCTATCCGATATACTATACGGTGTCCCTGTACGCGAACAGCGGACAGATCAAACCCGAGCAGATGACCGAGCAGTTCTTCGACTTCGTCTATCTCGGAAAGGGGGATGCGAAGAGCGTCTCCGCAGGCACGGGCGTATCCGAAGAGCTTCTTGACAAGATCAGGGCGGACGTCCTCTATTGGTATCCCCTTGATCTCAACCTCGGCGGAAAAGAGCATATGACCGTCCATTTCCCGGCGTTCCTCTTCAATCACGTCGCTCTCCTCCCGGAGGGCATGTGGCCCAGGGGCATAATGGTCAATTGGTATGTCACCGGCAAGAAGAGCAAGATCTCCAAATCAAAAGGAGGCGCTCAGCCGATCCCGGGAGCGGCGGAGAAGTTCGGCGTCGACGGTATGAGGCTGTACTACGCCCATTCGGCATCTGCATTCGCGGATATCGAGTGGGACGAGGACACGGTCATGTCATACAAGCAGAGGATCGACAGGATCGTCGGATTCATAGACGACACGCTTGCATCCGCCGTCGAAGGCGAGGCCGAGCCGATAGATGATTGGCTCCTTTCCAGATTCAATACACATATCGATACCATCAGGACCGCCATGGAGAAATACGATCTCAGGCAGCTCGCCTCTACGGCGTATTTCGAGATGTTCAACGATTTCAAATGGTATTCCAGGAGAGGCGGGGACGATCTCTGCACCATAAGGAAGGCCATGAAGATCTGGATAACCGCGATGATGCCAATAACGCCGCACACAGCCGAAGAGATGTGGGCCGAATGCGGATTCGAGGGACTCGTCTCCAAGGCCCAGTTCCCGGAGGTCAACCACGACGTGCGTTCATCATCGTCCGAATACGGCGAGGATCTCATAAGAGAGGTCATGTCCGACATCACGGAGATAATGAAAGTGACCGGTATCACGCCCAAGAAGATCGTGGTATACACCGCCCCGTCCTGGAAGAGGGACATCCTCAACAATGCCATCGAACTCCACAAGGAAGGGAAACTCGACATCCCGTCATTGACCAAGAAATGCATGGCGGATCCAGAACTCAGGAAGAGGGGGAAGGCCGTGTCGGATCTGGCGAGGAAGATGGCCTCGGATTACATGCGCCTGCCGTTGGAGAAGGTAACGCCCATCGCCGAACTCGACGAGACCGAGCTTCTCTCTTCGACCGAGGGATTCATGTCCGCCGAGGTGGGATACGAGGTGTCGGTGTTCAACGCCGATGACGAATCCAAGTACGACCCGCAGGGAAAGTCGAAGGCTGCTGTGCCCGGAAGGCCGGCCATTTACATCGAGTGATCGATGGAATAAGTCGCGGGCTCTGCCCGCGACAAAACACCATCTGGCATAATCATTCCGATCAGCTCGGATCGCTTATAATTCTGAGTCTTAAGTAACATCTACTTATATGCATACTAGTATCATCATATGCAGTTCATCGACATAATATCCACAGAACGTGTTAACAGCGGCCGTCAAATGGAGCTGGACGTTCTGAAAGGCGTCGCAATCTTTCTTATGGTATTATGCCACTGCAGCATGTTCTTTTTTGTCGATAATCCGAATGATACCTACAAGTATCTCACGGTATGGTTCTAGGGCGATTCTCTGCCCCGGTCTTCATGTTGGCCATGGGTATCGACATGAGGTATTCCAGACACAACACGGTGCACGATCACGCGAGACGCGGTCTGATCTTACTGATAATAGGCACATTACTGAATATCGTCTGCTACACCGTACCGAGATTCATCAGCCATACCATGAATGGCGGGTACGATCTGTTGTATTACATAGTGGGGACCAATGCCATAGATCCTCTTACCGGATACTTAATTACCATATTTTCTGTGGACATATTGCAGTTCGCAGGATTGGCCTTCATATTCATGGCATTGATGAAGAAACTACGTCTGAGCGATTGGAGTATCCTGGCCATCGCCCTGATCTTTTCCTTTGTCGCTATCTTCACACGCGACTTCATGCTTGACAGTTTTCTGATCGACCGTTCATTGGATTTCCTGTACTCCGAAGGCCCACGTGTATACTTCCCTCTGGCATCGTGGCTGATATTCCCTGCAGTGGGGTATATGTTTGCAGATTATCTGATAAGATGTAAGGAACTGTGTTCGGTAATTACCGATATTCGCACATAGGGCCGGTCTGCACAGCCAGA
>CAZXIY010000041.1:0-10931 GCA_964640935.1 uncultured Methanomassiliicoccales archaeon | reverse complement strand
GTAACCAATGCTATTTGCGATTTCTTGACGTCCATGATGACCGATATACGCAATTGCATTATCTACATTCGGTCGCGGGTCCCGCTGATTATGATAAATATCTAATGATTTTTTGGATGTTCAACGAGTGTTTTATACCATCGAGTTATGAAAGGAATCATGGCACTGATGTCCGTCGCTACCAATGTCCGTTACTGGATAGCGGCCGCGATAATCATCGGACTTATCGTAGGAGATGTCGGCGGTGCCAACGATCCGACATACCTCATCGCATCACTTATGCTTATGATGTGCTTCTCTCTAACGGGATTGCATTTTAAGAAAGAAGATTTTGTCAAGTACAGAAAAAAGATAGCTATCGCGATATTCCTCTCGAGTTTCGTATCGACCGGAATCACGCTGGCCATCGGACTTCTTTACAGCCCCGACCTGTGGGGCGGGTGGGTCCTTCTCGCATGCGTACCGGCAGCTATATCCACTATCTCTGCGACCCTGATAATGCGCGGAGATGTGAAGTTGGTCACACTTTCGATGACGGCCATATATTTTCTGGCGATCGTTCTCACGCCGCTATTCTCATATGTTCTGATCGGAAATGCCATCGATCCCCTCAACTTCGTAGAATATGTGATCCTGTTCATCGTTGTCCCGCTCGCCGTATCGTATCCTCTCGGTAAACTGAACATACCCAGAAATGTGAACAGTGTGATAATCAACATCTGTTTCTTCTTCATGGTGATGGTATCGTTCGGAAGAAGCCGTGATATGCTCTTCAGCGAACCTTGGCTAGCCATCGCTATAGCTTTGGGCTGCGTAGCAAGGATAACCATAGCCCACATCGTCACCGATCTTCTGATGAAGAAGGCGGGCGTGCCCAAGAAGGACCGCGTCCCGTATTGCCTTCTCCTTGTTTGGAGGAACAGCGGTCTGGCAATGACACTGGCACTGTTGCTTATGCCCGATAATCCGGGGGCGACGTTACCATCCGCGATATCCATGATATTCGAAGTCGTCTACTTCGTGTTCATGATATGGTATTACGACAGGACTCCGCAGGACGGATCCGATAGCAATCCAAATAACGCGTGATCTGTCGACAGATCGATCTGATGATGCCGCCGATTATCGGACAAAGAGGACGAACAGTTATTATCGGTGGATGACTGATGCTAGCGCGATTTGCATGATCGGAAAAAAACCCGGCAAAAAGACGGATACCGATCCGAATTCATCCCGCGACCGGATCCTGTCCGCTGCGATAGAACTGTTCTACGAGCAGGGATACGACGGGACGACCACCAGACAGATAATAAAACGTGCTGATGTTTTTAACGGCAGTCTGTATCATTTCTTTTCCGGAAAGGACGACATCTTCAAAACGATAATTCTCGACGAATTGAGGGTTGCCCTGAAAAAATCCGAGGACCTTGTCGATGATTCTACGGATTACGTTGTTGCCCTGATATTCCCGCTCGCTGTCGAACTGTATACCGCAGGGAGATCCCAACGCATCGCGTCCCTTCTGTACCATGCCCACAAATCATGGTCCATCGTCGACGGTTTCGTGGACATATTTACCGATTGGATCCATCGTCATGTACCGGATGCAGACAAAGAGATCGATGATAGGAAATTCTATGTTGATGTGCTCTCTGTTCTCGGGGCGGTTGGGAATCTCGTAGGAGAATTCTGCAACGGCGTGACCAAGATAGACTATAGGGACAGTCTCGGAACGGTCGTGGGTCTGGCTCATTCCATGTTCAATCGCACATCTGCCGATACCGACCGCATAGTGAAGAGCCTCTCCAACATAATAGAGAATGAGAATCTTAGCATCGGCGGATATTTCGTCAAGAAGAACATCCATGAATTATAAAGACACGATCCGCGGAACATTCATAAGACGCCCCAATAGATTCGTCGCAGAAGTGCTCGTTGACGGATGCGTGGAGATGTGCCACGTAAAGAACACTGGCAGGTGTAAAGAACTCCTTGTAGAAGGTTACACTGTGATCCTGCAGAGATCCGATAACGCCGACCGTAAGACCGGGTATGACCTCATCGCCGTGTATAAGGGCGACAGATTGATCAACATGGACAGTCAGGTTCCGAATGAAGTTGTCGCCGAAGGACTGTCTTCAATCGGACTGGTGAGCGGCCTTCATAAAATTACCAGAGAAGTGACTTACGGCGATTCACGATTCGATATCCTTGCCGAGGGCAACAGGAGATGCTTCATCGAAGTCAAGGGCGTGACACTGGAGGAGAACGGGCACGTTCTTTTCCCCGATGCTCCGACCGAACGCGGTCTGAAACACATCAGAGGGCTCATCAGATCTAAAGATGACGGATATGACCCGTTCATATTCTTCCTGATACAGATGTCCGACGTAGAATACTTCACGCCCAATTACAGAACGCATAAGGAATTCGGTCTGGCTCTGAAAGATGCAGAGAAAGCGGGTGTGCATATCGTCGCATACGACTGCAACGTGACGGAAAACTCCATCACCATAGGTAAACCGGTGAAGATCAGACTTGATTAGCACTTCATAACGATTGCCCTGATCATTTCCTGCGTCTCTTCCGGGCTTTTTACTGTATTGACCATGAACACCTTGCATTTCGAAAGATATTCTCTGAAGAATCTTTTTCTGAGTGCGATCTTCCTTTCGTTGCGGATCATCTGATGCGGGTTGCAGAAATCATTCGCGGCCATATAGTCCATCGCCTCGTCCAGAGAGAGCTCTTTTGAAAGACACCCGTCCGCAGCATCCCTCTTCAGGAATATGACGTATCTCATGTAGGTACATGGAATGACTGAATCGTTGCCTGTTATCCACCTCACATTAGCGATTCCGCGACCTTTGTTATCGAACACCGTGGTCTTCACAAGCGGTTTGAACTCTTCCCAGACATCGCCGATGTCCGCATCGATGTAGCAGTTCTTCTCCGACCCCGTGGCCTGCGGCCTCCCGGAACCGAGCCTTACGAAGTACCAGTCATCGGTTATCAGGTGTGCGTTCTTTGCCCGCAGGAGACCCCACGACTGCGTCGTCTTTCCGGTCTTGGAAGGAGCTATCAATGTGACACCGACACCATCCAGATCCAATGCTGCCCCGTGAACAGAATAGATCTTGTGAGAATCCTCGAGTATATCCGAGGCCATGGCCAGTGCAATGCTCTTAATCCACCCGTAGTAATCGAAGTTGAAAAGGAACGCCGTGGACGTCGTTCTGTCATATTTTACAGAAATTGGACCGCCGTCGTTGATGCATATGACACGCGCGTGGGAATGCACCTCGTGCCCCATGGCATAAAAGTTGTCCTCCCACATGTCGACGATACTGCGATCCTCGGAGTACAGCTTCACGCATATACCGGAGATATCGGCCTTTGCCGTGACGAAGTTCCTGCTCTTGTAAAGATCGTATAATGAATCCGTCTCTGCGGTATCGATAAGCTGCACCTCGTATGCCATAGGTGCATCATCGCGACGCAGGTAATAAAACTACGCGGAACTGAATCAAGGTGTGGACGCTTCTTCCTCTTCTCCGCCTTGCGACGCCGAGACGTCGGCAGATACGCCGTCATCGAACACGACCCTGTTGCAGAACATATTCTTCAGACCCCATGAGGCCATGGCAACAAGTATCGGACCGAGCGAACGCCCCTTGTCCGTAAGCGAATACTCCACCCTTGGCGGTATCTCCGGATAGGATTCCCTTCTTACGATGCCGTCAGCCTCCATCTCCTTGAGCTGTTTGGTCAATATCCTCGGCGATATCCCGTCGATCTCCTTGACCAACTTGTTGAACCTCATCGGACCGTTCATGCTCAGCTTGCACATGATGACGGTCTTCCATCTGCCTTCGATGACTGACATCGTAGCGTCAATGGCACAGTCCGCCCTCGGTTTCTGTGGGATGTCATTCATGCTCCGCCCATAGAAATATCAGTATAATAATGTATTCTAATAATACTTAAATATACTAAGTAACATAATGTAACTTGATAATATGGCATCGACCGTAGTAATCATCGGATCCCCCAGAAAGGGAAACTCTGAAGCGATCGCTCTCGCAATTGCGAAGGGCGCAAAATCGAAAGGCAACAGCATACAGGAGTTCTACCTCAACAGACTCAAGAATGCAAAAGGCTGCCAGTCCTGCTACGGATGCAAGAAGGCAGGAAGATGCGTCGTGAAAGATGACAACCTGACCATCCTCGATGCGATCAGAGATGCGGACAGCATCATCCTCTCCACGCCGACGTACTTCGGGCAGTCGTCCGGACAGTTCAGACTCCTCGAAGACAGGTTCTTCGGATTCCTCAACGGTGATTTCTCCCCCAACATCGCAGCCGGAAAAAAGGTCGCGATAGTCGAGACGTGCGGAGGCGGTCTCGACGGGGCCAAGAAGAATGCGGACGCACTCGAGGCCGAGTGGAAGAACTTCTTCAAGGCAGATGTCGTCGGGAAGATCGTTGTCGGGAACATGATGGCACCCGACGCCGCAACTAAAGATAAGGCGCTCATGAAAGAGGCCGACGATCTCGGAAAGAAACTCTGAGTCATCGGCCCTACAAACCCATTATAAACCTTTTCACCATTTCTCGGAACTGATAAACATGGCAACCGCAGTGATTTACGCCTCGAAGTTCGGCAACACCAAAAAAACTGCCGAATACATAGCAAGCAAGATCGGCGGAGAGGCGATCGAGGTCAGCGATGACCTTGATATCTCGAAATACGACAAGATCATACTCGGCACAGGGATCTATGCAGGGAAACCTGCAAAGTCCATGACGAGTTTCGTAAATAAGAACAAGGGAAAACTCTCCGGTTCGAGTCTCTTCGTCTCGTGCATGTACAACGACGATAAAGGAGCGAAACAATTGGAAAAGATTGCGGGCGAAATGGGTATCGCAGATGCTATATTCTTCAACAAACCGAAGAAACAGATCGGCGTCGCTGATTCCAAGCTCGAGACTTACATCAAATCGCTGATGTGATCCGATGACCCCAACTGTGATCGGGATCATAGTCTATGTCATAGTGAACATAGCCGTCGCTCTGCTCTATATATATGACAAGAATTGTGCCATAAAGGATAAATGGAGGGTGCCGGAAAGCACTCTCATCATCGCCTCGCTGTTCGGTCCGTTCGGGGCTGCTATCGCAATGCAGGCCGCCCATCACAAAACTCACAAGCCGAAATTCAAACTTGTGTATGTATTCGCGGTGCTTCATGTCGTGCTGATAGCGATACTGGTCTGGAAAGGTTACATATCGTTCTGATCCAGGCCGTACAACTTCCTTACATCTGTTTCTATACCCGGATGGCCGAGCAACAGGACACGGCTGTCCGGTTTCTCTTTCAATATCTCCATGCCGATATATGATCCGAGCTCTGACGAGAAACTCTCTATTTCGGCGAATGAAGGCATCGATGACATCGAGAGCCTCATCCTGGAGCCTCCGACAAAAACATAACCTTTCGGTTCGACAAGATCCGGGTCTGCTATCTTATCCAGTCTGGCATATTGGTCTATCCATCCGAAATTGAGTCCTTTGACCAATGTATGGCGAATGACAGTTCTTGTATCCAGCGACGGCATCATCTCAAGCGTTCTCATGATCCTCTGCCAACCATCAGATATCTTCGGCCTGCATGTTGTCTTGTATATCTCCTCGTTCGGGGCCGCCACGGTCACATAGAGCTGCCTGGGCAGTTCATCAAGTTCGGCAAGCCTTTCCGGATACGTACCGTTCGTAACGAGGAATGTCATCATCTTTCTGGAATGGCACTCTTCAAGGAAGTCGGACAGGTACGGATATGTGATCGGCTCGCCGGCCAACGATATCGCGACCTGATTAGGGTTGCGCGCCTCCTCGTACATCTTCTTGCTGCATCTGTCGTCGCCGTTGAATCCTGTGATGAGTGACCTCTGCATCTCGATAAGATTGTCGAGCATATCCTTCGGTTCCGCCCAATCCTTTACCTCGAAATCCCTGCCCTGAACTCTCCAGCAGAACTGGCACAAGTGCGAACATTCGTTGATCGCAGGCGTCATCTGAAGGCATCTGTGACTCTGTATCCCATAGAAGTCCTGCTTGTAGCAGTTCCTTCCGTGAAGCATGGACTCCTTCATCCAGTGGCACAGCTTGACTGCCGCATGATCCTTGTATAAACGATACTGCTGTTTGAGCAGCAAATTACGGTATTCCTCGTCCATTTTCACACCTAGAATTCAGTAAGGCTCCTCTGTTTTTTGGAGATAACAGGGGCAGGTCTCTGCACAGTATCGTCATTGGACGGTATCGCAGACCTTGCAGATCTCGAAGGTGCGGGCCTTTCCGGCGTAGCCGCTTCGACGGCTTCCTTGACGGCCTTTGAATCGATCTTCGAATTGAGCATGAATGCCAGCTCTTCCGGCTCCATGCCAACATCCTTTATCATCGACACTCTGAGCTCTGGGTCATTCTTCAGCATTGAACTCAGCATCGGCAGAATGTCCTTGGAAACCCTCCCGGTGGACGCATGAAGATGATCTGCCAATTTCTGGCAGATGCCGCTCTTTGTGTTCCTGACGCTTCTGGAACGCGACATCTTCATCAGATAGCTCGGGAATCTGAAGCGTTCCCTGCTGTAACTGTTAGAATATCTTGCGGTGCATACGCCTGCGGTCATCGTATCGCTTGCATACGACCACAGACCGTAATATTGACGCCTGTTCACCCTACCGAGGAATATGTCCGCCCTGGACAGTTTCTCATAACCGCGAACGAGATCCCCGGTATCTGTGTACTCGTACGGCATATTCTCATCCAGCCACAGCAATATGAAGTCTGGCTCCTCGTCTATGTCGCGGACCATTCTTCTGGACCCCATGGCATCCGACTTGCGGAATATGGAGTACATCAGATCATACATGCTCTTCCTCACAACGCGGTCGGAAATCTGGTCCGCATCCTTCTGCATGACCTCGCTCTTTCCCATCGCCACCGATTCCAGATCGCGTACCGCGGCACGCATATCGCCGTTGGAATTCGATGCGATGACTTTCAAGGCATCGTCCGTCACCGTGACGGACTCCTGGGCCGCTATGTTCCTGAGAGCCTTCACGATGGACGGTGACGGCGGTCTCTGGAACGTGATCTGCAGAGTGTCGGTCTTTATGGCCGACGATTTCTTGCTCAGTTCGTAAAAGTCGTTGACGATCAGTATCACCGGCTGTTTGGTCTCTCTGATGAGTTCCACGATTGCAGGCAAAGCCCCTCTGTCGGCATTCCCGAACAGACTGTCGGCCTCATCCAGAACTATCAGCTTCCTGCCGCCGTCAGACGATCTCAGATAATCGCCGGCATCGGCGAATGTATTGGAGTATGCTCCCCTGAGAGCGACAGAACGTATCGCATCCCCGGTACGCTGGTCGGATGCGTTCATCTCCAGTATCCCCCAGCCCATATCCTCGGCCAACGCTTCCGCCGATGTGGTCTTCCCTACTCCGGGTGTGCCTATAAGCACGACCGCGCGTTTCTTTGGGTTCCCGCTGTTCCAAGACTCGGCCCAATCTTTGAGCTCGCCGACGGCCTTCGGATTCCCTATAACGCCTGCGAGTGTCTTCGGCCTGTATTTCTCCGTCCAGTCTTGAGACATGGGCGCACCATTGCCGAATGAGGATTAAACCTTTCGCAGAATGCGGTCGGGGTTCCTAACTGACATGGAATAAACACCGTTATTACGTTCCACATCGATGTCCCCGCCGTAAAGCATACTCATGCCGTCGGAGGTTATCACATCGTCCGCCCTGCCGTCGAGGACTACGGAACCATCCTTTATGCCGACTATGCGGTCAATGCAGGAAGGTATGTCACCCAGATCGTGCGTGACCATCACTATGCTCTTTCCAGATGCGGTCATGATATCGAACATTCTTCTGAACCTGTCCTTCATGACTACGTCCAGACCTGTCATCGGCTCATCCAGGACGAGCATCCTCGGATCGTATACAAGTGCTCTTGCTATCAACGCGCGCCTTGATTCACCGAGAGAAAGCTCCCCGATCTTTGCATCGAACAGATCCTCTATCCCCATGGATATTGCAGAATCGTAGGCTCTGCGGACCATATCATCCGTTACGGTCATGTTCCTGAAAATATCGGACGACCCGAAGAATCCCGACAATATCAGTTCGGATACGGTCGTATCCGCATCCAAACGGGACTGCAGGTCCGCCGATACCACTCCGACGGCCCTTCTGAGATCGAATATATTCCAATCACCCTTTCCGAACATCCTCAGCGACGACGGCCGATCCGTGTCGTAATACGGATGCATTTCACCGGTGAGAAGTTTCGTCAATGTAGTCTTCCCGGAACCGTTCGGCCCTATTATTGCCACGCTCTCCCCTTCATCGACGGAGAGATCCACAGAATCGAGGATCGTCTTGCCGTTCATCACGACCGATACATCTCTCAGGAAGACGGCTTCTGCCATGATAATCCCAGCACAGCCCAAGTACATCAATTATTGCTCGAATAGTATGAAATACCTGTAATGAGAAATATACTCATGGAAATTATTGACGATTCGAGATTCGGCAGCTGGAAGATCATGCTGGTATTCGGCATACTCTGCTTCGCTATCGGTCTCATTGCAATGCTATGGACGAAAATGAGCCTTCAGGTCTACATCATTCTACTTGGTATCATCGCGGTCGCGATAGGTCTCATGACGCTGATCAACATGAATGATGGATTCGATACCAGGAATGCCAATATAGCGAAAGGTGCACTTGCCATAATACTCGGTATAGTGCTGATGGTTGTACCGATGTTCGTCGCCGACATATTCGCGTACCTCTTCGCGGCATTCTTCATAATACTCGGTATCGGAGCGATATTCGGAATTTCCGCTCCGATGATCGACAGCAGAGGAAGAACCGTGACCCTGGCCTTCGGCCTTATCATGATCGTCGTTGGTATAATAATCGCCATATTCCCCAACGAGACCGTCATCGTGACCACATGGGTCAGCGGACTGATACTCGCCATACTGGGTGCGATCTGCATCTTCGGCGCATGGCAGGTAAGGAAGATCGAGACAATCTAAGAAACAAATATCTCCGCACGGTCTCGACCGTGCGGGGATGTTACTTTATTTTTTCGATGTGACATCGAGTCCATTCAATTCTGCTTCGATCCTTTCTATCTCGGCATCGGCGGCCCATTTGCCCTCAAAATTCATGAACGCGAGTCTCCCCTTGCGTTGTTTGGCATCCGCCAGCTCCTTGCTGAGACGTTTGAACTTCTCCGGGTCCTCGGCCCAACGTTCCTCCATCTTCTTCTTGCGGTCTGCAGCGACCGAACCGGACATCTTCTGGACTTCTGCAGTATACGTGTCGTTGACGCCTTTCAGCTCTTCATACATGCCGTAATCGCGGTAATCGTCCAGGAACGATTCGAAACGCTTCCAAAGACGGGCAGTCATATCCCCGCAGAGCTCAACAACCCTGGCCTTCCTGTCGCGCGGCATATCGGATGTCGCAGAAAGGATGTCCTTCTGGGTCTCTGTGAATGCCATGATCTCGTCCATCATCATCTCTACCGCAGAATCGAATGATTCGATATCATGATCCTTCCTCGACGGTGGCGTCAATCCGGAGCATATATCGTAACGCTCCCATGAACTCTGGACCAGGGGGTCCTCCTCAGAGCTTTTGTCATATACGGTGATGCTCCCGTCCGAGGCCCTTTCGAGGTTCGAACCACATTTATTGCAGAATCCGAATATATTGCCGTCACCGAATTCGCACATGTTCGAACACTTAGGACACTTGATCATGGAATATTGCTCCGGCGGGGTATATGCATACCAGTATTAGGAATTGGGCCTGCGGTATCTTCCGAGCCACTATCCTCGTTAAATAGTCATTTTCCGATTACCTGGCATGAAGATTACATTGGTCCAGTCCAGAGGTATATTGCGCGATCCTACTGTGAATTTCTTCAAAGCAAGAATGAGGATCAACAATGTGGATTCTGACATGTTCATCCTCCCCGAGATGTTCTGCAGCGGATACACGAATGACATGGAGGCCATGAAGATCGACCTCCTTGACGAGAAGATCGTGTCGAAACTGTCTGAACTCTCTGTCAACAGGGGCTGTGCCATAATCTGCGGATGTCCCAGAAAGGAAGACGACAAGATCTTCGACTGCGCTCTGCTGATTGACGGCAAAAACGTGACCCCCTACAAGAAAATGATACTCGGAAAGGACGGAGCGTTCGACGAAACGAAGACGTTCACGGCCGGGAATCAGCCGATGATAATAGACCACATGGGTGTGAAGATCGGTATGTCTGTCGGAGACGACCTTCTCAGCCCGGAACTCTTCAAATTCTATGCAGAGAACGATGTGGATATAATCGTCTGCATATCGGCATTCAATGAAGCCCAGATGTCCAGATTCGACAAGATAGTAGTTTCCAGGGCGGCCGAGAATTCTCTGCCTGTGATCCTTTGCAACATGGTCGGGCCGGATTGCGGCCAGAACCTTGTAGGCAGGAGCAAATACATAGGGGCCGATGGATCTATAATCGAGTCGTGTACCGAGAGCAGCGATGTCCGCGAGATAAACGTCGACGAGGAATCACTCAAGAAAGCTAAATGTGCCAGAGTTCTTCTTCCCGACCTGACTTTCGGTGAATGCATCAAATGCACGAGCAGTTCCGGCGAGGGAGCGAACCCCATTCCCAAATGTCCGATCACCGGAAGGTAAGCTTCTTCAGGTCCGGCTTCTGCCGGACCCAGGACCATTACTGCATAACATATTTCCGGATAGATTAAGTATGTTCGGTAATTCGATTTGCATTTTAAACAGATCAGGGATGGCCGAAAGTGATATGGGTGACGTTGCTACGCCGT
>CAZXIY010000040.1:0-11380 GCA_964640935.1 uncultured Methanomassiliicoccales archaeon | reverse complement strand
AGTGCAAGACTGAAGATCTTGAAGTCGCTGGTTCGAGCCCGGCTCACGGCACCATCGTTTTTCCCAGCACCCCGATAAAGGGATTAATGCGCGGGACGGTATACCCACTTCGGTGATAATGTGGACACGGTGCTTTTGGATGTCAGGGATTCCGACATGACGTTATCGGAGATCCTCGGCGCCGTCGAGAGATTCAGATCCGACAACCCGGACATGGACGTCTTCCTGGACGGGGACCGCATGGCGATCATCGGCCGGAAGCACGCGATACAGACCACATTGGAGAGATGAACATGGGAAGAGGAAGAATCACTATAGGTCTTTACAATTCGTACGACCCGACTAAATTCCGCGAGCCCCACAGGAGGGTCATCGCGAGGGTCGGGGGGCTCGCAATGGCGTTCAACATGAATCTGGCTCTTTTCGGATTCCCGTTCCCTCAGGACATCTCGAAGCCGAAAGAATTGGCAGAATGGGTCGCCGGGACCACGAGCATAGGCTCCCACGGCGATTACTTCATGGACCTGGCGGAACAGGGCAGATTCATGAGCTTCCCGTATCCGTCGAAAGGATACCCGCCGCAGCTCGGCGAGGCGATACTCACGACGAGCAAGCCTGATCCGAAGAAATCGATGACGCTCAGACAGGTGGCGGATATGGTGGAGAGCGGTCAGAGCATCCTTCTCGTGTTCGGGCTGGGACCTCACGGTCTCCCGAAGGATGCCGCGGCGGTGCCCAAGATAAACATGGACATAACCGACGGCAGATATTCCCTCGAGACCTGCACCGCTCTCGGTGCGGTGACCGGCGCATTGCACGCGATGCTCGATCAGTAATGCTCGTACAGGATGTTATCCGGGGCGTACAGCACGCCTTTCCCATCGGTCACGCGACCGACGATCTCGGCATTCTTGTATTCGTCCGCTATCTCTTCGGCCTCGTTCTCCGGGGCGATGATATCGAATCCCATGCTCATGTTGAGCGTCTGGTATATCTCTTCGGTGCTGACGTTCCCGAGCTCCTGGATCTTCTTGAATATCGGAGCGGGTTCGACGGGGTCGTCGATCACATAACGGAATGCGGGGTTCATGCGCAAGATGTTCCTGAGGCCTCCGCCCGTGATGTCGACGAGTCCGTGGACCTTGTGATTCTCGAGAATGGAAAGTACTTGTTTCACATAAATCTCGGTCGGCGTGAGAAGTTCCATGCCGACGCTCTTCGAGAGACCGGGGACCTTGTCGGTGAGCTTATATCCCGCACCCTGGAACACTTTCCTGGCGAGTGTCAGTCCGTTGGAATGGATACCGGATGACCTGAGAGAGACGATGAGATCCCCCTTTGTGCAGGTCTCTCCGGTTATGACCTTGTCCTTCATCACGAATCCGAGGCATGTGCCCGAGAGATCGACCCCGTTGACCATTTCTGTGAGTACGGCGACCTCTCCGCCGACGATCTCCATGTTGGACATCTCGGCTCCTTTGTTGAGACCTTTACCGATCGCTTCTGAGATGGCGTCGTCCGGTACGTCGGTGGCTATGTAATCCACGAACGACGTCGGCTCCGCGCCGACGCAGATCGTATCGTTGACGTTCATCGCTATGCAGTCTATGCCGACAGTGTCCCAGATACCGAGTTCCTCTGCGATAAGCAGCTTGGTCCCGACACCGTCCGTGGCCAGCGTCATATATCTGTCGCCGAAGTCTATGAGGCTCGTGAACAGGTTCTTCTTGCGGAGCATCTGCCCGATGCCCGTCCTCTTGTATTTGAGCTCTTTAACCAATGATTCTATAGCGCTCGATTTCTTGTCGATGTTCACGCCTGCTTTGGCATAGGTCCAGCTCTCTGACATAGTCATCCTCTGATGTCGTAATCGCCCCACCACTTTATAACTTGCCGTCACGGGTCGGGCTCGAAGCAGTTATATCTGTCGCACACATAATCATGCCCCGATATGGCTATCCATGAGAGATGGCTCGATGAGAGACATCACGAGCACTACTACAAACTCGCCAAGAAGATGAACTACCGTTCCAGGGCGTCGTTCAAGATCATGCAGATAGACGACCGTTTCGGGATATTCTCGGAAGGCGATTCGGTGGTGGATCTCGGAGCATCGCCCGGGGGGTGGCTCCAGGTGGCCAGAGAGCGTGTCGGGGATACCGGGAAGGTCATAGGCGTGGATCTCAGGCCGATAAGGCCGATGGACGGCGTCATCACCATTCTCGGCGACATAACGGACGACAGGACAATGCTCGAACTCCTGGATAAATTCGGAGGGAAGGCGGATGTGATACTTTCGGACATGGCCCCGAACATCGCCGGACATTACGCGACGGACCATGCGAGGTCCGTGGACCTCTGCATGTACGCCGTCAACGTCTGCGACCGCATCCTGAAGAAGGACGGGAAGCTCGTCATGAAAGTGTTCATGGGCGACATGTTCCCGCCGCTGAGGAAGGAGCTCGAAGAGCGTTTTAAGACGGTGAAGGTGCATTCCCCGGACGCATCCAGACCGACGTCGTCCGAAGTATACGTGATAGCGAAGGGTTTCTTGGCCAAGAAGACCGTTGCGCTGAAGCCCATCGAGCCGAAGGAGAAGGCCAAACAGTTCACGATAAAAGGCGGACTCGAATGAATCATGGAAAGATAATCTGCATCGGTTGGAACTACAAGCCCCACGCGGACGAGATGAAGAAGGAGCTCCCCAAAGAGCCTCTGGTCTTCCTCAAACCGTCGTCGTGCCTGGTGGACGACGGCGACGGCATTGTGATCCCGGAGGGCGTGACGAATGTTCAGCACGAGGTGGAGCTGGCACTCATATTCGGAAGGACCGGCAAGAACATACCGGAATGCAGCGCGATGTCCTATGTCTCACATGTGGCGGTCTTCAACGACGTCACGGCCAGAGATATGCAGGCGGAAGAGAGGAGGACGGGAGCTCCGTGGAGCCTCTCGAAAGGTATGGACACCTTCGGACCGATGTCGAAGCCGATCCCCATAGGCGGTATGGATATCTCCGATCTCCGTCTCGAGCTGACGGTCAACGGCGAGAAGCGTCAGGAAGGGAGGACGTCGGAGATGATCTTCACGCCCGCTCAGCTGATCTCCTATGTTTCTAGATATATGACGATAGACGCGGGCGACATAATGGCAACGGGCACGCCCAGCGGCATAAGCGAGATACGCCACGGCGATGTCGTGTGCGCAAAGATAGACGGCATCGGTTCTGTGACCAACAAGGTCGTCTAATCCCAGAATCTCTTATTCTTGGCGTACAGGACCTCGGCGCTCAGTATATCTCTGAGGAAATCGTCCTCGTCGACGTGCATGCTCCTCAATATCCTTGATGCGGCATCCGGGCCGACGCCTCTTCCTGCCAGGGTTATGCAGGCGTTCTTGCCGTTCTCGTTGACGAGATTCGCGATCCTGACTATGCGTGTGGTGTCCTTCTTCTCGTCGTCTGTCAGATCCTTCTTCGCGAACAGCTTGATCTTGTCCCTTTCGTATTCTTTCAGGACCGCTATCATTATGCTGCCGCATTTCGGGCAGACGAAGCGCTTGGGTGCATCGCAGACCCTTACGCGCCATTGGCTCTGGCAGCTGAGGCACGAGGCGTACAGGACCTCGTCCTCCAGTCTTTTCTTGAGCGCCATGAGTATCGCGTGGTCTGCGCGTACCGGCTGCATCAGCTCTTTCGATCTGGTTATGCCCTCCATCCCGATAGGCGAGATCCTGGAGACCTCGATCCCGATGGATCCGTCGGCGATGGCCGACACGACCTTCTCGGTGTCGTCTATGTCCAGGTCCTCCCACAGGACCTTGTTCACGGCCTCGTTGTACGCCGGGGTGTTCTGGTGCATCTCGAAGAGCCTGTTGAAGTTCATGAAACGGTGGTCTGCCGTCTTCTCTATGATGCCGAACTTCTTTGCAACGTAGACGAATCTCCATTTCAGGAATGTGGAATTCACGATGGTGAGTCTGATAAGACCTTCCACGGTGCCCGGTTTCACCGACATGATCGTGTTGAATATGATGTCCTTGCCGATGTTCCTCGGAAGTTCGAGTATTATACGGTACGGGTCTGTGGAGACCCCCACGCTCTCGCCGAGGCGTGCGGTCAGAAGAGCGGCGTAGATCTTCCCCAGCGTCTCGTTCACGCGGGTGCCGAAGCAGGCGTTGACTATCGCGAGACGGTCGCCGATCTCTATCGTTACGAGTCTGTCCGTCGGCAGGGGGAGGCCCTTCTGTTCCGCGATGAATCTGCGGACGCAGTCCTTGGAATTCTCATCGCCGGGATAATCGTCGAGGTCCATGACCCTCCTCATCTTCCCGACCTCCATGGCGACGTCGTACGGGACGGGTATGTCCGATCCGGTCCAAGAGGGAACGGAGCCGATCTCCTTCGCCTCTTCTACGAGTATCTCGTCCTCGCGCATCTCGACGATACGCCATGTGCGGCCTTTCGCGATGAACATCGCGTAAGGTTCGGCGAACGTTGCCACGAAACTCTCGTCCAGAGTGCCGATTATCCCTCTGGTGCTGATGTCCCTGATCATGTACGTGCGTTCGTCGGGGATCATCGAGATGTTGTTGTAGAAGTAGTCCATGCCTTTCTTGGACCTTCTGAAGCCGTCATCGTCCTCGAATATCATCTTGATCGATTTCAGCTGCTCCAGGACGCCGTCCATGTCCTTCCTGTCCAGATCGCGGAATACGTGCGATCTCCTGAACACGGCGTAGGCGGTGTCGCGGTCCATCTTCCCGCTCATCGTCATCGCGATGAGCTGGTTAGCGACCACGGAGAGCGGGCACGACCTGCCGACCTTGTCCTCCAATTCCTTGGCGTCGGTCTTCCTGGCTATGACCAGTGCCTCCGACACCTCGTCCGGGTCGGTGGCCAGTATCTTCGCCTTTATCTTCTCGCCTATGCGGTGCCCGGCGCGTCCGGCACGCTGTATCATACGCGAGACCTGTCTCGGCGAGTTGTATTGGATAACGAGGTCCGTCGTTCCGACGTCGATACCCAATTCCAACGACGATGTACACACCAGGGCCTTCGTCTCTCCTCTTTTGAAGCTGTCCTCCATAGCCATCCTGTTCTCTTTGGACAGGGAGCCGTGGTGCACGTCGATGGAGATGCTGTCGTCCCAGAGATGATATCTGGCCGCCATCCATTCCGCAGTTTCCCTGGTGTTCACGAAGAATAGCGTCGAATTGCCGCTCTCGATCAGTTCTCTTGCTCTGATCATGACGGCGAGGATGTTCGGTTCGCACTGCAGTTTGTCGATGAGCACGGCATCCTCCGACGGCTTGGGGCATTCCACCTGTATGTCGAAGTCCCTGTGGGTGTCGTGCTTGCAGACGGTGACCTTCCTCTTCACGCCCACCAGGAACCTTGCGACCTCGCTCACGTTCCCGACCGTCGCCGACAGGCCGATCCTCTGATATTCTCCGGCGAGGAGGGCGAGCCTTTCCATTGCGACACTCATCTGCGCACCCCTTTCGACGGTTGCGAGCTCGTGAATTTCGTCGACGACGAACCATCTGACGTTCTTCATGTGCTGTATCAGTCTTTTGCCGGTGAACATGACCTGCAGTGTCTCCGGCGTCGTGATAAGGATGTCGGGCGGATGCAGCGACTGCCTGTTGCGTTCGGCGGGCGGCGTGTCGCCGTGCCTCACGCCGACGGATATGCCCAGGGCCTCGCCGTACTCGCCCATCCTTTTCAGCATATCCCTGTTCAACGCCCTGAGGGGCGTGACGTATATGCAGCGGATGCCTTTCTTGCCTTTATCGCGGAAAATTGCATCGAATATGGGCAGCATGGCCGCTTCCGTCTTTCCGATACCGGTCGGAGCTACCAGCAGAAGGTTATCGCCTGCGGCTATCTTCGGTATCGCATCGGCCTGCGGCTCCGTCGGTTCGTATATCCCGTGGTCATTCAATGCCTTGATGATCTCGGGCGACAATGATTCGAATGACATGAAAAATGGAAAAATGATTGGGCATGAGCCCAATCATGTGAAGCGAGCTGAACTCACTTCTTTTTCTTCGCTTTCTTCTTCAGAGCGCGGAGGTTCTCTTTGGAGGCCTCTTTGATCTCTTCGGCCTGTTTCTGACCGTCGGTGATGTCAGCCTCTTTGTACCTGAGGACGACCCATCCGTCCTCGGTGAGCTTGTCGTCCTTAGCGGTCGATTTTCCGTCGGAGGTCACATAGACTGCGACCTTGCTCTTCACGAACGCGATCTGGATGTTGTTGATGCCGTAGTTCCTTCTGCATCTCAGACCTTTGTTCCAGGCCGCTCTCCTGACCGCTCCTTCGGGGGATACTTCGAAGTCCATCTCTTCGTAGACCTCTCCGTCGTTTCCGACGATCTTTCCCTCTTCGGCTGCCGCTACGGCGGCCGCACCGGCGACCGCTCCCGCAACTGCGGCCTTCTTGGCGGCGTCGTTATCCTGAACATCTTCGGATTTCTCCTCGGACTTCCCGGCAGCGGCGGCTGCGCCTGCCGCTGCTCCCGCAGCGACCGCGGCCTTCTTCGATGCATCCGAATCGACGGATGCCGGAGCGACCTCTTCGGCCTTGGCGGGTACGCCGGCCTTCTCGACCGTCGCAGGAACGCCTGCTTTCTCTGCTGTCGCGGGCACTTTGGCCTCTTCGACCTTCGCAGGTACTGCGGGTTTTTCTGCAACTACCGGGGCTGCCGTCGTAGCTTTGGCGACAGCGGTCTCCGCTGCAGGTGCGGCAGGCTTTGTCGCGGGTGCGGCCGCAGGAACTGCTGCCGCCGCCGACGCGGGCTTCACAACGGGGGTCTCCTTAGGTGCTGTGACCTGAAGCAGGATCTCCGTGATATCCATGACCTTTACTTTGGAGCCGATCTTCTTTGCTCCGGCCCTGAGGTTGAGAACGCAGAACGGACACGCCGTGGCGATGACCTCTGCTCCGACGGCCTCGGCATCTCTGATCCTCTCGGCCGCGACATTGACTGCGAAGTCGTTGAAGGCGGATTTGTAGCCGCCGCCTGCTCCGCAGCACCTGGAGTTCTCTCTGTTCCTCTCCATCTCCACGAAGTCGAGTCCCTTGATCTTCTTCAGGATGTTACGGGGGGCCTCGAAGACGCCCGAGTGTCTTCCGAGGTGGCACGGGTCGTGGTATGTGACCTTTGCCTTGAATTCGTTGTTGAGGGGGAGCTTCCTGGTGTTGATGAGCTTCTCCACATATTGTGTGATATGATAGACGTTCTGTCCGGTCTTGGAGTAGTAATCCCCGAAGTTGCTGGAGACGGTCTTGAAACATCCGGCGCAGGACATGACCATGTCCTTAGCGCCCATTCCGTCGGCTTTCGTTACGACGGTGAGCGATGCGTCCATCGTGAGCGTGTTGACTCCGGTCCTGAGTGCGGGCGATGTGCAGCACACCTCGTCCTCTCCGAGACAGTTGACCTTGACGCCTGCGCGGTCGAGGACCCTGACAGCCGCCTGGGGGATGCCCTGCATCCTGTACGAGCCCGTGCATCCTGCGTAGAATATCGCATCCGGCGGGAAGGATCTGCTGACCTCCGCGGGCCACCATGCGTCCCTCTTGGACTTCGGCTCGTTGTACGGGTTGCCGTTCTTCTTGATGCTGTTGGCCAGTTTCTGATGGACCGGCAGAGGAGCGACGCCTTCCTGGACCATCCACGTCCTGATCTTCTCCCAGAGGGCGACCAGTTCGATCTTCGCGTGGCAAATCGCCTCGCAGTTCCCGCATCCCGTGCACTTGTACATCGCATCCACGAACTCGGGGCTGAGGACGGCCTTCCTTCCGAGAAGGTTGTCCATTGCTCCCATGCCCGCCTTGTCGAGCTGGTTGAGGTAATAGATCTTACCTCTCGCCGTGACGGATTCCCACGGGGTCTGAGCGTGAGCTTCGCAGACCTCTATGCAGTATCCGCACATCTGACATTGGGTTAGTTCTTTCTGAATGCGAGGTAGCTTGATGAGCTTTGGTTTCTCGGGCATTTTCATCTTATTCGACCTTCTCTTTCGGAGATACTGCGGGACCGCAGGCTCTCATGATGTTGTTCGAGATATTGTGACGGTATAAGTAGCTTTGTCATGTTCGAAATTGTGCCATACACTCGAAAACGGCCCATTCTACGAAATTCGTAAAATGCTTAATTGTTTACGCTGGCTCGCCCCGGAACGCCATATCCGACGAACGGCGGAAGTGTTTAACGCATACATCGGCATCGAGGCGGAGATGTCCGCCAGAAGAGTGTATCTAGACAACAGCGCGACGACCGCCGTCGCACCCGAGGTCCTTGCGGCGATGATGCCGTACCTGACCGCCGAGTACGGCAATCCGAGCAGCATACACTTCATGGGCGGAGAGGCCGCGAAAGGCGTACGCATAGCAAGGAAGCAGGTCGCGGATTCGCTCGGGTGCCTTCCTTCCGAGATAACGTTCACATCAGGCGGTACGGAATCCGACAATCTAGCATTGCTCGGTGTCATGACCGCGGTGTCCTCCAAGGACGGCGGAAGGAGAAGGATAGTCACGTCGGCGATAGAGCACGACGCGATCCTGGAGACATGCTCGGAATTGAAGAGACGCGGTCTCGACGTGACGGTCGTCGGCGTCGACCGCGACGGTATCGTCGACCCCTCCGAGCTGGACGGCGTCATGGGTGACGACGTGGCGATGGTCTCCGTGATGGCGGCGAACAACGTCGTCGGGACAATAGAGGACATAAGGGAACTCTCCAAAGTTGCTCGCGAACACGGTGCGTTATTCCATACCGATGCGGTCCAGGGATACACGAAGATGGATATCGACGTAAGACGTGACGGCATCGATCTGCTGTCCCTTTCGGGTCACAAGATACACGCTCCGAAGGGCATCGGTGCCCTGTTCGTGAAGAGCGGGACGCCGATAACGCCCATACAGTTCGGCGGAGGACAGGAATCGGGTCTGAGGTCGTCGACGGAGAACGTTCCCGGGATAGTAGGTCTCGGAAAAGCGGCAGAATCCGCCATGTCGACCATGAAGGACGATGTGCGGATGATGACCGAGCTCCGCGACGAGATAATAGATGATACGCTGAAGATACCCGGAGCTCATCTCAACGGACCGTCGGGCGGACGCAGACTGTGCAACAACGCCCATTTCAGGTTCGACGGGAAGAAGGGTACGGACCTTGTGATAGGTCTCAGCGGCATGGGTATCGCGGTCTCCGCCGCATCCGCATGCTCGGCAGGATCGTCAGAGCCCTCGTACGTGCTGACGGCGTTGGGTCTGACACCTTCGGAATGCCTGTCGGGTCTGAGGGTATCTCTGTCGAAATATAACGACGCCGAGGACGTCGCCTATCTCCGCGAGATGCTCCCGAAGCTGATGTGATGCCATATGATATTCTACTTCTCGGCAACGGGTAACAGTCAGTACGTGGCCGAGATGCTGGCCGGGAGATTGGGCGACAGGGCAGTCTCGATAGTCGACAGAATGTCCGCAGGGTGTCCCGTATGCGAACTGTCGGAAGGAGAGAAGGTCGGGATCGTGACGCCGGTGTATTTCTACGGCCTGCCTCTGAACGTGGAGGAATTCATATCCAAGATGGGTTTCGACAGGAAACCGTATCTGTATCTGGTACTGACATTCGGAACGTATACCGCGACGACGGCGAAGCAGGCAAGCAGGCAGATATCGGCCGTCGGTCTGAAATTGAATTCGTCGTTCTCCGTGAAGATGCCGGAGACGTACATCCCGCTGTTCAGGGCCCCGGACGACTGCAAAGAGGAGAAGATCATTCGCGACGCTGATCTGGAGATAGAAAAGATAGCCGCAGCGGTCTCGTCGGATGCAGAAGGGGATTTCGACAAGGGCAAGGGGGCGATTCCCGCTCTCATAACAGGATTCAGCAGACCATTCTATATCCACGGCAGGAGCACGAGGAGATTCCGTTCCACGGACGGATGCATCGGATGCGGGCAGTGCGCGGAGATCTGTCCCAGCAGGGCGATAGAGATCACGGACGGAAGACCTGTCTGGGTCAAGGACAGATGTCTCCGCTGCATGGCATGTCTGCACAGATGTCCGGAGAAGGCAATAGAGTTCGGCCGTGTGACGGTCGGTCGCAAACGTTATGTCAATCCGAATGTCATTTTTAAATGAGCCAGATATGTGAATTTGTATAGTCCGCATATGCTGCAAGGCAACGTATTCGCGCCCATATCGACCGAAATCATTAATGCGGGAACGACGGTACGAGCCGGGATGTCGGAGATCACGGACAAGAGGATAGTCATTACCGGGGCCAACAGCGGAATAGGTCTCGAGGTCCTCAGGATCCTTGCCGGAAAGAGCGACAACACGATCCTCGCCGTTGACAGGAATACTGACGTCCTCGAGGGAATGGGCGGCAACGTACATCCGATGAAGTGCGACGTATCGAGTCCGGAGGGCGTCGACGAGATATTCGCCGAGGCCGAAAGGTCGATGGGCGGCATCGACATCTTCTACGCCAATGCCGGTTTCTCGTACTACGAAGAAATGAATTACACTGATTGGAACAGGGTGGAGAACATCTTCAGGACGAACGTGTTCTCTCCTATCTACTCTTATCAGAAGTTCGTCAGGCATCTGAACGGCCGCGACGGGATGTTCGCGATAACGGGGTCGGCGATGGGATGCATGGGCATGCCGGGATTCACGCTGTACACGGCATCGAAGTTCGCGATCAACGGTTTCCAGGATGCCGTGAATCTGGAAAAAGCGGATAACGTGCACATAATCTCGCTGTATCCCGTCTCCACGGACACGGGATTCTTCAGGACCGCTACGGACATCGATATTAGGAAGCCGTATCCGATGCAGACGCCGGATGTTGTTGCAAAGAGGATGGTCCGCGGGATGGAGAAAGGAAAGAAGAAGGTCTTCCCCTGCAGGATGTTCCGCTTCGCGATGGTCCTTTTCAAGATATTGCCGTTCACCAAGACCATGTACCTGAACGCCGAGAAGAAGAAGTTCGAGGACTATAAGTCAAAAAGGGACGCATTGAAAGGACGTTAGAGCGGCTCTATCATCCTTACAAATATACGCCCGTGATCCTCGACGGCCTTGTTGGGGATCAGTCCCATCTTCTTCATGAATTCGACTATCTTCGTATTCTCACTGAGGATATCCGTGTATATACATTCGAAATTCTGCTCTCTGGCGACGTTGATGATATGGAATCCCAGGGCGCTGGCGACATCGAATTTGTTATCCTCGGATGCATAGGCGATGTTGTGGATGTACAGGCTGGGGCCGAGCATCGTATGATCGACCAGCATCCTCCATTCGCGGTATTTCTCGGCGATACCTCTGGTCCTCATGGCCTTCGTGTATTCTTTTATCGA
>CAZXIY010000039.1:1161-11702 GCA_964640935.1 uncultured Methanomassiliicoccales archaeon | reverse complement strand
CTCGCTGACGGTCAATGCAACCATAATCAACAGAGCGGCTAATTTCATATTTAACAGTGTTTAATAAGTCGCGGGAACATCGGTGGTTCTCGGACAGCGGCTCGGAACCAACCTTCCGAACGGCGGGAACATCCCACCGGAGGTGGCGTTCGTGAACATCATCGTCAAGACGGGATCCATAGGGTGCCCTGACGGTATTTGACAAATGAAAGTATGGTGCTCATGTCGGGATTCGAACCCGAGTGTCGGCCTCGAAAGGGCCGAATGATTGGCCGCTACACTACATGAGCTTGAGGTTGCGATATTAGAGCCTCTTTAAAATAGTTTCCCATGAGCAGGGGGTACGGACGGCGGTCCGTCCGCCGAGAATGTGTACGACACGGCAGGACAGATCCTAAAACGGCAGGAATAGGTCTTTCTTTTGAAGGACTGCAGTGAAAACCGCATACTCAGTTTGTGGTTTTCACCAAAGTCAGTATGCGATTTTCACCGTTTACACCCGCCGGTTAGATGGATAGAGAAACGATTGCGTGATCGGATCGTATTCTTAGACCGATTGCCACCGACACTCGAAAATCCGATGTACCAGCATTGTTTCGAGCGAAAGGGTTTTATATAGAGGCATCCCAATGTGCGCCTATTAGGTGAATTATAATGGGCAACGATGAAGCGATGGAGAGTCCTGACGAGGATGTTACACGTGTACGTCTCCCCAACATAAAGGAGGGAGAGATGTTCGGGATAGCGGATCAGTTGCTCGGAGCATCCAAGATCAGGGTCATGTGCGAGGACGGAGTTTCCAGAATGGGAAGGATCCCCGGCAAGATCAAGAAGAGGATGTGGATCAGAGAGGGCGACCTGCTGATACTCGCGGTCTGGGATTTCCAGCCGGACAAATGCGATGTCAGATTCCGTTACACGAAGACACAGGCGGTCAACCTCAGCAAAAGGAACAAGATCCCGAAGAATCTTGACATATTCTGAATGCGGGTGTCCACATGGCATCGTATGACGAGATGTACGCGCACCTTGAGCGCCACGTCGATGCCCTGAAGACGGATAAGACCGGCGATGAACGTCAGACCGACGCGGAAGTGTTCGATAAACAGACGCTCCTGGTCATCTACGACTTCATGACCGCCGGCCTCGTCGATTCCGTCCACTACCCGATATCCACGGGCAAAGAGGGGAACGTGTTCTACGTCACGGACGAGGACGGCGACCCGCTCGCACTGAAGATATTCAGAACGTCCACGTCGACGTTCAAAAGGATATCCAAATACATAGAGGGCGACCCGCGTTTCAAAGGAATAACGGGGAACCACAGAAAACTGATATATGCGTGGGCGAACAAGGAGTTCCGCAATCTGCAGAGATACAGCGAGAACGGCCTGCGCGTACCGGAACCGGTACGTTTCCAGAAGAACTGCCTCCTGATGGAGTACATCGGCGACGAGAACGGAGCCGCTCCGCAGCTCAAGGACGCGTACCTGAAAAGACCTAATATGACATACAAAGAGGTTGTGACGTTCATCGTCGACGGATTCAGAAAGGCACATCTGGTGCACGGCGATCTGAGCGAATACAACATCCTCATGTGGAAGGACAAACCTGTGGTGATCGACTGCGGTCAGGCTCTGACGGCGGATCACTTCAATGCGAAGGAGTTCCTGAGAAGGGACATAGTGAACGTCAACAGGTTCTTCAAGAACCGCGACGTTGACATCATAGAGACAGATGAGATAATGAGCAGGGCAACTAAGGAAGAGGAGGAGGAGGACCGATGAGATCTATCAGGATACCCCAGGACAGGGTCGGAACGATCATAGGCACCAAAGGGGAAACGAAGAAGATGCTCGAGAAGGTCTCCGGCATAAGGATCGATATCGATGCAGAAGGCGTCGTGTCGATGTACGACGACGCGGAGGGAGCGGATCCCCTCATGGCCCTGAAGCTCATGGATGTCATCAAAGCGGTCGGAAGGGGATTCTCGCCCGAGAGATCGACAAGACTCTTCGATGACGACGAGTACCTGGAGGTCGTGGACCTGAAGGAATTCGTCGGCGGAAGGAACAACCAGCTCTCCAGGATCAGGGGGAGACTCATCGGCACGGGCGGAAAGACCCGTTCGATAATAGAAGAGCTCACCGGCGTTTACATGACGATATACGGGAACACCGTGGCCCTCATCGGCAACTCGGTAAGCCTTCCCGTCGCGAAGCACGCGGTAGAATTGATACTCAACGGCAGCGAGCACGCCACCGTTTACCATTATCTCGAGAGCCAGAGACCTAAACTCAGGATCGCCGAGATGGGATTCGACCTCTGAGGCGTGAACATGGAAGACTGGATCTCTGGTATAATCGAACAGGCGAAGGGCGTCGCGTCCACAGGTATCTGCGACCGCTGCCTCGGACGTATGTTCGGCAAGGTCGGGACGGGAATGACCAACGATATCCGCGGAGCGGAGATACGCCGCGCATTAGAAGAGGAAGGATGCCACACCGAAGCGGTGTCACCGTGCCCTCTGTGCGACGATACATTCGATATGCTGGCACGTTATGCCGAAGCAGTCGCGGAGAGCGTCAACGGCGTCGAGTCGGACAACTTCCTCGTGGGAAGCCGCGTCGACCCGGAGATGATCAAGAAAGAGAAGGAGATCCAGGAGACCTACGGTCTGGAGAACGCAGAATCCATAAAGACCGAACTCAACAGAGAGATCGGGAAACTGGCACTTCCGATGATACACCGCCCGGTGGAATTCAAGAATCCCCAGGTGGTCGCATGCATCGACACGCGTTTCGCCGACGTTACGCTCGATCTCGCACCCATATTCATACGCGGACGCTACAACAAGCTGAGCCGCGAGATACCGCAGACGATCTGGCCGTGCAGGGTATGCCACGGAAAGGGCTGCCCCAGATGCAACGGCACCGGGAAGATGTACCAGACATCCGTCCAGGAGATCATCGGCGACATAGCCCTCGAGATGTCCGGCGGTAAGGAGCACTTCTTCCACGGAATGGGCAGGGAGGACATAGACGCCCTCATGCTCGGAGAGGGAAGGCCGTTCGTGCTCGAAATAAGCGACCCGCGTATACGCGAGATAGACCTGGACGAGCTCGAGGCAAAGGCCAATGAATCAGAGCTCGCGCAGTACCATTACCTGACTTTCGTCAGCAGGGACGAGGTCCAGAAGACCAAGTTGGCGACGCCTACCAAGACCTATAAAGTAAAAGTAAAGGCCGAGGGTAAAGTTAATAAAGAAGCAGTTGATAAGGCGGCTTCATCGTTCAAGAATGTACACTTGGACCAGAGAACTCCCCAGCGTGTCGAGCACAGACGTGCCGACCTCGTTAGGAACAGGGAGATCCTCTGGGTAAGAGCGGACAACATCGGCGAGGACACGTTCGAACTCACGCTCGAGACGCAATCCGGAACATATGTGAAGGAATTCGTCTCCGGCGACGACGGCAGGACTCAGCCGAACTTCTCGGACGCATTGGGAACCCATTGCGTCGTGGAGGTCCTGGACGTCATAGCGATCAACGATCAATGAGGGAATGAAATGAAAGCATCCAAAGGAACAAGGACCAAGACCCGCATGCTCCTCCAGAAAAAACCGAGGGCACGCGGACTCTCACCCATCACCAGAGGTTTCCAGACCTTTGAAGAGGGGGAGAAGGTCAACATCATCATCGACCCCAGTGTACACAAGGGTATGCCTTTCTCCAGATTCCACGGCCTCACAGGCGTGGTTGTCGGACAGAGGGGCGAAGCGTATGAAGTCAATGTGAAGACCGGCGACAAGACCAAAATGGTAGTCGCTCGTCCCGAACATCTCGTCAAGAACGTGAACTAAGGAAAGTGAGCAAATGTCTGAGCAGTATGTTAGTTTGGCCGAGGTAAAGGATCTTCTCACAAAAGAGAACGAGAAAAGAGGGGAATTGAACCCCATACAGAAGTCAGCTATGATGCACGCCCAGACAGTAGCAAAACTTTCAGTCGAGCAGACCGAGGCCCTTATCGCCGAGGTCAAAGCACTCGAGTTCACTACTGACTCGACCTCATACAAGATCGCAGATCTTCTTCCAAAGTATCCCGAGGATGTCCGTGCAATCTTCTCCAAAGAGAGGATCACCCTCGAACCGACCGACATCAGTAAGATAATTGAAATAGTCGGTAAGTACCTTTGAGCCAACGTACAGAGGGATACACTTGGAAGAGTACGCATACATACTTGATTATCTGCCGCAGGGTCTCCCCGGCGGCTCTTTTTCGAAGCGCGATCCGGTCTGTTACGCGGTAGGAGAGGAGGAGTTCAAACTCTTCGAGCTCGTACCGAAGGACAACGCCCAGATCTCGATAGACGATAGGGTGTACATAGGCAAGGATCCGAAGCTCCGCACGCAGATCGACCACGTCAAGAGACGTGTCAACTACAGCGAGCTTACGAACACTGCATCCGGTGAGCTCGACTTCGTCGTCAAGGACATAGTCGACACCAACCAGAAGAGATTCGTGAAGTTCTACAACGAAGCAGGCCCGATCTCCATCAAGAAGCACTTGCTTGAGGAACTCCCCGGGATCGGCAAGAAGACCGTGACCGAGATACTCAACGCCCGCAAGAGCGGTCCGTTCAAGGACTTCGACGATTTCAAAGCCCGTGTCCCGGTCGTCAAGGATCCCGCGAAGCTCATATCCGAGCGTATCGTCCTCGAGATATCCGATCCGGAGAGAAGACGCTACCTCTTCATCTCAAGATGAATCAGAACGAGACGTCCAGGCTGATCTCCGAGACCGGCATAATCCCCAAGAAGAGCAAGGGACAGAATTTTCTGACGGACGACCGCGTCGCCCAGAGGCATATCGATTTCGCGGACATACACCCCGGGGACCGTGTCCTCGAGGTGGGTCCCGGACTCGGCATACTCACATCCAAGCTCGTCGAGAAATCCGACGACGTCACTTGTATAGAATTGGACGAGACCCTCGCCGATTACATCGAGAGCGCTTACGGAGAGCGCGTCAAGCTCATCAGGGGCGACGCCGTCAAGATCGACTTCCCGCCCTTCGACAGGTTCGTCAGCAACCTGCCGTACAGCGTATCCACGCCGATAATCTTCAAACTCCTCGAATACGATTTCAAGAAGGCCGTCGTCATGGTCCAGAAGGAATTCGCCGAGCGGATGATAGCCGATGTCGGCAGTCCGGATTACTCCAGACTTACGGTCAATCTCTTCTACAGGGCAGACTGCAGGATACTTGAGAATGTGCCAGCCTCCAGATTCAAACCCCGCCCCAAAGTGGATTCGGCACTTGTGGAGATAACCCCGAGGCCCGCCCCGTTCGAAGTTAAGGACGAGGCGATGTTCTTTAAGGTCACCGAGGTCGCCTTCAACCACAGAAGGAAGAAGATAGGCACTTCGCTGAAGGCCGCCGGCATGATACCGTCCGGGGCCGACATACCTTTTCTCGATTCCCGCATAGAGACACTCCGCCCGGTGGAGATCGGACAGCTCGCCGATGCCGTCTTCGATCTGGGACACCACCCATCCGACTGATCTCGCACGCGCGATGACACAATTATAACTCAGGGATGCCATCACCCGTTCGATCTTATGCAAATAGGCATAGTCGGGAAACCGAACGTAGGAAAATCCACATTCTTCGGGGCGGCCACGATGGCACCCGTAGAGATCGCAAACTATCCATTCACGACGATAGCCGCAAACAAAGGCGTAGGCTACGTCAGATCCAAATGTCCGTGCAAGGAGCTGGGCGTCAAATGCACTCCGCACAACTCCGGCTGCGTGGACGGTGTCAGAATGATCCCGGTCGAGATGCTCGACGTGGCGGGACTCGTTCCCGACGCGTGGCAGGGCAAAGGTCTGGGCAACCAATTCCTGGACGACCTCAGGCAGGCCGACGCCCTGATCAACGTCATAGATGTCAGCGGAGCGACCAATATAGAGGGTGTGCCCGGAAAGCCCGGAGAGCACGACCCCAGAGAGGACGTCGTCTTCCTGAAGAGGGAGATCGAACTCTGGATCAGAGAGATCCTCAAGAACGGATTCAACAAGATGGCCAGGACCGCTAAGATGACGGGCGCGAAGCCGGAGGAGATCCTGCACGATAGACTCGCCGGACTGAACGTCACCGAGAACGAGATCAAGGCCGCGATAAGGGATGTCAACCCGCCGGTCGACCCGACGCTCTGGGATGATGACATAATGCTCGCCCTGGCCAAAAAGATCAGAGAGTACGGCAAACCGATGATCATCGCCATGAACAAGGCCGATATCGCCCCCGACGGCAACGTAGAGCTCGTCAAGGAGATGGGCGACATGGCCGTCGTAACCATGGCCGAGACGGAGCTCGCGCTGAAGAAGGCCCATGAAGCAGGGATAGTCGAATACGTCCCCGGAGAGAGATCATTCAAGATCAAAGAAGGAGCGAAGCTGAACGACGCCCAGAAGAAGGCCTTGGAGTACATGGCCCACAATATGGAGAAGTACGGCGGCACCGGCGTGCAGACATGCCTGGAAGAGGCCGCCTACAAGATGCTCGATCTCATAACCGTATATCCGGTCGAGGACGAGAACCACTACACGGACCACTTCGGAAGGGTGCTCCCGGATGCGTTCCTCGTACCCAGAGGCTCCACCGCCAGGGATCTTGCATACAAGGTCCATACGGATCTCGGGGACAAGTTCATCCGCGCCATCAATGCGAAGACCAAACGCACCGTGGGTGCCGATTACGTCCTTCTCGACGGAGACGTCATAAGGATCGTCGCCAACAGGTGATACGATGGGCACTTGGGACGTCAGGATATTGAGCGCCTCATACTGCCAGGACGGGGACGAGATCGCAGTCGAGATCTTCGGCAAGACCAGGGAGCAGAAGTCGATAACTATTCTCTCGTACGGCTTCCATCCGTATTTCTTCGTCGTGGATCCGAAACCGAATCTCGAGAAGACGTTCGTCAACGACCAGGAGGTAGTTTCCACCTCGAAGGACAGACTGTTCTACAAGGGCGGTGACCACGACGTCCTCAAAGTCACGATAAAACATCCGTGGCTCGTATCCGACTACCGCAACAAGCTGAAGAAGGACTACCGTCTTCTTGCGGCGGACATCGCATTCCATTACAGGTTCATCTACGACATGGACATGGGCTCATGCATACGCGTGACCGGCGAGGAGATCAAGAAGGATTACGCCACAGATCTCGTGATCAAGATGGACTCGTTCGAGAACATAGACTCCTTCGACCCCGGTCTGAGGACACTTGCGTTCGACATCGAGAACAGCGTCCTCCACGAGTTCATACTCACGATATGCTCGGTGGTCTGGGAGAACGGCGAGATGCGCACATGCGAGCCGATAACCGGATCGGAGTCAGATATCATCCACAAATTCTCCGCCCTCATAGAGAGGGAGGATCCGGACGTCATAACCGGATACAACATCGACAATTACGATATCAAGAAGATAATGGAGCGGGCGAAGCTCCTGAAGATCCAGGACGATGTGAAATGGGGAAGGGACCACGGGATCCCCAAGATCGTCAGCGAAAGGTTCTGGAGGGTCAAAGGCCGTCTGATCGTCGATGCCTGGTGGGCAGCAAAGAGGGAGCTCAGGCCGAAGCAGGAGACGCTCAACGCCGTCGCCATGCAGGTGCTCGGCGAATCCAAGATGGATGTCGACCCCAAGCACATGGACGAGGAATGGGCGAGCAACCGCGACAAGGTCATAGAGTACTGCATCAAGGACGCGGAGCTGTCGCTCAAGATCCTCCTCGCCGTCGGAACGGTCAGGAAGGGCATGGACCTTGCCGCCGTGTCCATGCTTCCGGCGGAGGACGTGCTCACTTCGGGAACGTCCACTCTGGCGGACTCGCTGCTCATACGCAGGGCGGACAGAGAGAAGATCGGAGTGCCGATGACCGGCAAGATGTCCAGGACCGACCAGATCGAGGGCGGCTACGTCCACACTATGAACGCGGGTCTGTACCATTGGGTCTGCGTCCTGGACTTCAAGTCCATGTACCCTTCGCTCATAATAGCCAAGAACATCTGCTTCACGACCCTCTCTCCAAACGGCGAGATAGTCAGCCCGAACGGCGTCAGATACCTTTCCAAGGACAAGAAGATCGGACTTCTCCCCAGGATCCTCGAGGATCTGATGAAGAGGAGGGACGCGATAAAGGCGAAGATGAAGAGGACCGAGGACAAGAACGAATACCATTACCTCGACGGTCTTCAGGCCGCGGTGAAGGTGCTGATGAACACCTTCTACGGCGTATTCGCATCCTCTTTCTACAGGTTCACCGACAAGAGCATCGGCTCTTCGATAACGGCATTCGCCAGGAATACCGTGAAGACGATAATCGGCGAGGTCGAGAGCGAGGGGGTGTCGGTCATCTACTCCGATACCGACTCCGTGTTCATGCAGTCGCCGTACCATACGCTGGAAGGATCCGTAGAATTCGGCACCAAGATGGCCAACCGTTTCTCCAAGGAGGGCGGCACTCTGGAATTCGAGAAGATACTCGAACCGCTGTTCTCCCACGGGAAGAAGAAAAGGTACGTAGGAAAGATCGTCTGGCCGAAGGCGGAGGACGAGCCGCTGGTAAGAGGATACGAGATAAGACGCTCGGATTCGTTCGACCTCCAGAGTGAGACGCTGATGAAGGTGTTCGACTGCATCCTCGAGGAAAGGAACGAAGATGCCGTCGCATTGGTCAAGAGCACGGTGCAGAACGTCCTGGCGGGGAAGGTCGAGCCGTCGGAGCTGGTGATATCCCGCACATGCAAGGGCATGAACGCATACGCCAACCCGGAGAGGATGGCCAACGTTCAGGCGGCGAAGAAACTCGCAGACATGGGATATGATTTCATACCGGGCATGAAGGTCTCCTGGATAGTCACTGATTCCAACACCACGCCGCAAAAGGTCGAGCCGTACGTCAGCGGAGTGGAATTCAAGGGAAGACCCGACTACAAGTACTACGCCGAGCGCATAGCCCAGACATCATCGAGGATAACCGAGGTGTTCGGGTGGGACGAGAAGGACATAATGCTCGGAAGCCAGCAGGCGACTCTCTTCGACGACGGGTTCGACAGACCGGCGCAGCAGAAGGAGAAGAAGGCCGAGACCGTTCCGGAGAAGACCGTTCCGAAGCACAGAGCGACCAAGCTGTCGGATTTCTTCTGACCGCGGATCGCTGTGAATTTGAACCGCTCGGATCGTGCGGATACATAATTGCTGGGTCTGCTTTCCGGTTATGAACGCGACAGCAATGGTTTCATCGACGGATACGGAGAATGATACCCATTGCCCGCAGGTACTGAGGGCTGTCGTGCGGCAACCGACCGCGGGTCTTACGTGGATAGCGATCGACTATACTGGAAAATATATAACGCTATCTTGGAAAGATACATCATATACAGGCTGCAGACAAACAAGCTCGTCTGTGTGAAACATGATATTGTCGTGTCCTGTCCGAAATACTATCTTTAAATACATGTCAGGTATACCACAGCCTGCGGAATTTGATTCCGACGGAAGTGTACCCTAAAAGGGCGAATCCGAACAGGTGATTTATATGTCCGATGAGACAACACAGGAAGAGAAACCCAAGGTGTCCGGAAAGAGCATGTATTCCTACATCGCAGATGCATGGAAGAACCCCTCCGAGTCATACCTTAAGGATCTCAACAAAGAGAGGAAGATCCTCTGGAGAAGAGAGGAGAACTTCGTTCGCATTGACAAACCTACCAGGCTCGACAAGGCCAGGAACGTAGGCTACAAAGCAAAGCAGGGATACGTCCTCGTCAGGGGAAGGGTCAGAAAGGGATCCTTCGGAAAGAGGAGGATCAAAGCCGGAAGAAGGGCTAAGAGAAAGGGTATCCTTCAGATGACCGTCGGCAAGAGCATGCAGAGAATAGCAGAGGAAAGGGCTCAGAAGAGATTCCCCAACCTCGAGGTGCTCAACTCCTACTGGGTAGGTGCCGATGGAGAGTACGAGTGGTATGAGGTCATACTCGTCGACCCGAGCCACCCCGTCATCCAGTCCGACCCGAAGATCAACTGGATCTGCTACAACACCCACAAGGGACGTGTATACCGCGGAAAGACCGCAGCCGGTCAGAGAGGACGCGGAATGAGCACGACCGGAAAGGGAGCAGAGAAGTGCAGACCTTCGGTCAGAGCAAAGGGAAGAAGAGCAAAGTAAGCTCGAACACCCGTTCAAACATCTTCATATTTCTATGCCGCTCCCTTTTGGGGGCGGCGACCAGTCTTTATGTACCGTATCTCCGGTGTTCCGTATGTCTGTGGAAAAAGAAAGTATGTCCTCAGACACATTCGCATTCGACGCTTGTATAAAAATTATTAACGCCATAAAAATTGCTGACATTATGGATTTTTATGATTAATTTTAACCATCTGGTGAGTTCACCTTCCAACTTTTGGTAATTTCACCTTCCAACTTTTGGTAATTTCACCTTCCAACTTTTGGTAATTTCACCTTC
>CAZXIY010000039.1:0-1061 GCA_964640935.1 uncultured Methanomassiliicoccales archaeon | reverse complement strand
CAACTTTGGAAACTACACTCTGATAAGAAGAAATGCCGAATCGGCGATCCGAAAAAATCGACTTCAGAACGACGAACTCTCGATCTTTTCGAGAATCTCTTCGACCTGACCGTCCGTCATGCCTATGGTCGGGAAGTACACCGGGACGCCGTATCTCGAGACATCCACTGAATCAAGACCGCCGATAGACGTGCCGAGGACCCTGCCGAGGATATCTTTGACATAGCCGCCGTCAGCTTCCGTGCCGTCGAGGACCTTGAGCATCGGATCGTATCTCTTCAGGACGTCGATCTTCCAATCCCCGGAGACGAGGACCTTGCATCCGCGCTTCATCATCATCCATGCCGATACGAGACCGCGGTCATCGTCGACCTGCGCGATGACACGCCCCTGACTTCCAAGCGGAAGGCCGCCGGGGCAATGGACGTATTCGTCGAAGATGAATGCCTTGTTGTTCCTCACCTCGACGAAGAACACCTTGTCCGGATGCGTGAGATCCACTTTTATTCCCAGATCCTCGTTCTTCAGGAAGATGGCAGAGCCGACCTCCCTTCCGACATCCATGCTCGTGTAGTTGTGCGTCCCCTCGCGTCTAGCCTTGACGGCAAAGGACTGCCCTTCGGAAATACGGCCGACAGAATACTCGGCCGCGGTACGGCGCATATCGTCCATATCGGAACTGCACGTCTCCGCGACGGACAGCGATGCGATACCGAAGACCTTTTTCACGGAATCCGCGCACTTCGCGAGATCTGACGTCTCGATGTAATAACGAGCGTCCGCATACGTGACGAAAGCTTCCACGCCGTCGGCTGCCAACATGTTCAGCATATTGTCCCTGAGCTGGTTCTCGAACCTTCTGCGGACGGGCGTGCTCTTGAGTCCTATCTCGCAGTATCGTACAAGGATTACGGCCACGTGTCGCCCTATCTGTTGCAACATAATAACACTTTTCAACGGCGGGGGTACATCATTATGCAGAACGGTCGCAGGTGTTGTATCAAAGTCGCACCAATTTCGTATCAATTGATACGACTTTTCAATCCCATGTACAGGATGAC
>CAZXIY010000038.1:0-12075 GCA_964640935.1 uncultured Methanomassiliicoccales archaeon | reverse complement strand
GGCCTCCTCCAGATACTCCGGCACCCCTATCCCTTCCCCGTTTCCGATGTGCTGAGTGGAGTACATGCGGCCGCCGGACGATACAGTGGCGGTGAGATTCTCCTGTGCCCCGATGCCGACTGACGAATGTTCCAGCGGCGTGGTAATGAACGATGGTATGAAACCTCTGGATTTCCTTATGAATTGCGTGTGGTCCTTGTATGCGCGTACGACGGAGTCGTCCGCGCGGTTGATGATCTTCTGATTGTGGAGGAGGTAAACGTCGGCCCCCAGGCCCATCACATCTCTGTCATCTAGTATCATGGGTTCCCCGGGTAGGTTAGCGGATGTCATCACGAGAGCATCATGAGCCAGTTCGTCGAATAGAAGATGCTGCATTCCCGTGTAGGGCAGGAATATACCTATGTTATCGAGACCGGGCGACAGTCCTTCGAAAGTATCCGCAGAAAGCTTCGACGCGAGCACGATAGGTCTGTTCGGCGAGGTGAGCAATTCTTCTTCTTTCTTGGTGAGTCTGACGTACCTTCTCGCCGCGTCCAGGTCGCGTACCATGACGGCGAACGGCTTCTGCTCCCTGCCGTACCATTTCCTAAGGTGTTCCACTCCGTCGACGGTCGAGCAGATATGCATCCCGCCCCAGCTCTTGGCGATACCGATAGATCCTGAGTCGATCATCTTCGCGAACTCGGGTATCGGGTCCCCGTCGATATCGTTTCCTTTGCCATCGAGCAGATAATATCTCGGTCCGCATTCGGGGCAGCATATCGTCTGATGGTGCAGTCTTCTGTCGTTCGGGTCGTTGTATTCCGATCTGCAGGAATCGCACATGGGGAACTCGTCCATGGCGGTGTTCGCTCTGTCGTAAGGAAGACCTTTCAGAAGAGTGAACCTGGCCCCGCAGTTGGTGCAGGTGGTGAATGCGTATCCTTTGCGTCTGCCGTTCGAACGCATCTCTCTGAGGCAGTCGTCGCATACGGCCGTATCGGTGGGTATGCTTACGCCGCCGCTCCTGTGGTCGGACGGGGATATCGTGAATCCGTCGTACCCGGAGCAGTCGTATCCTTCGATGACATTCAGAGAATCGATCTTCGCCAACGGCGGCAGTTCTTTTTTCAGACGGCCGATGAGCTCGTCGGCATCGTCTACGTCTATCATCACTTTGGACCCGTCGTTCCATACCCTGCCCTTCAGGCCGAGGGAATTGGCGATGCGGTAGACGGTGGGTCTGAATCCCACGCCCTGGACGGTCCCTTCGATGATGACGCGCATTATCCCAATCAAAGCTACTCCATCTCTTTATATTATCGCAAACATAACGGGCCGATGAGCGGAAACATGTTCGATGTGCGCGACGGCCTCTACTATACAGAGGGGCATGAGTGGGTGCAGCTGGAAGGAAAAACGGCAAGATTCGGCATGACGGATTTCGCTCAGCACGAGCTCGGCGACGTTGTTTATGTGGACCTTCCGAATGTCGGCGATTCGATATCGTTCGGCGACGAGATTGGGGCGATGGAGAGCGTCAAGACCGTGGAGCCGATCTATGCTCCCGTCGGCGGGAAAGTGATCGCGACGAACGAGTTGTTATCTGATTCTCCGGATGCGGTCAACAGCTCTCCGTACGAGGACGGGTGGATGGCGTTAGTGGAGTTGGACGATCCGACTGTCATCGACACCCTCATGGATGCCGCGAAATACCGTGAATTCCTGAAAAAGTGAAAGATCCGGGGGTTTTCCCCCCAAGATCGTTTATTCTATCGCGCCGCATTCTTTGGCGGCATCGATACACTTGCACTTCGGGAGCTTATCCATCATCGGGAGGCCTATCTCCAATATCGTGGATATCTTGTCGAGGCACTCGCTCATGGTCCTGAGGACCATCTGTATGTCGACGGTCTCTTCCTTCCATGCGTCGTAGTCCGTCACGGTGGCGAGGCTGCAGTAGCACATGCCCATCTCCCTGGCGAGCTGGCACTCCGGGACGACGGTCATTCCGACGATGTCTGCGAAGTTCTTGAACATGTGGCTCTCCGCTCTCGTGGAGAATCTCGGGCCCTCGATGCACACATACGTTCCGCCCATGTGGTATCTGATGCCCATCTGTTTTGCCGCTTTGTCGAAAATATCGTTGAGCTGGGGGCAGAACGGGTCGGGAAGGCTCATGTGGACGGTCCTGTCATTGAAGTGGGTGTAAGTTCTCTTTTTAGTGAAATCGATGAACTGATCGACGATGACGAGGTCGCCGGGCTTGTAGTCCTCTCTCAGGGAACCGACCGCACACGGCGATACGATCATCGTCACGCCGAGGTCCTTCAATGCGGCGATGTTCGCCATATACGGGACGCTGGACGGCGGGTGCTGGTGCTGGTGTCCGTGCCTGGGCAGGAATGCGACCTCTACGCCGTTGATCTTTCCGATAAGTATCTCGTCGGACGGCTTCCCGTATTTCGTATCCGGGAACACTTTCTTTGTAAGAACGAACTTGTCCGGGTTGTACACTCCGGAACCGCCGATTATAGCTATCTTTACCATGGGTCAGTTATCGTCCGACGGATATAAAAATACAGATAATTCAGAGATGCTTTATGGCCTCGAACGGGGTCTTCTGTATGGCCAGGTCCGCTTCCGCCTTGGTGAGTCCCGCTCCGAGTGCAACGATGTAAGCATCGGCCTCCGACATGAGGTTCTCGGGCTGGTGTGCGTCGGAATCGACTACCATCTTCGCGCCGATCTCTCTTGCGAGAGAGGCGACGTATCCGTTGGTTATGTTGTGCCCGCGTCTTCCGGTTATCTCGATCAGTACGCCGTTGTCCTTGGCGAACTGCATCTCGTCCTCGGTTATGAAGCCGGGGTGCGCCAGTACGTTCACTTCCGGATTCTTTGCGGCCTGAAGGTCGGTGCCCTTCTCTACGGGCTCCACGACGGTCTCGCCGTGCACGACGATCCATTTGGCCCCGAAACGTCTCGCGTCGCTTATGACGCGGTCCATCTTGGACGGCGGGACATGTGTTATCTCCACGCCGGGTATGACGGTTATGCAGTCGTCGCAGAGCTCGACTGCTTTCACAAGGTTCGTGACAACGTACTCCACGTTCGTCATATCCACATGATCGGTTATCGCTATCGCGTTGTGCCCGATGACCTTGGCCCTTCTGACCAATTCGGCGGGGATGAGCTCTCCGTCGCTGAATATGCTGTGAGTGTGCAGATCTGCCCTCATTGTCTCCTCTCCGAGAGTTTCTCGTAGACCTTCTCCATGGAAAGTCCCGTCTTTTCGATCGCCACCATTGTGTGGTAGATCATATCGGCAAGCTCCCAGGCGGTCTCGTCGCTGTTCTTGTCCTTTATCGCGAGAACGAATTCGGCCGATTCCTCGACGATCTTCTTGCACATCCTGGTCTCGTCGTTGAACAGCTTGCAGGTGTAGCTCCCCTCCTCGGGGTTCACCTTGCGGTCGTGAATCACTCTTTTCAGATCGGGGATGATCTCCGATGTCTTGGAAAGGTCCCCGTAAAGGACCTCGTCGAAGCACGACGGCTTCCCTGTGTGGCAGGCGATGCCGCCTTCCTGGATGACCCTGACGAGCAGCGTGTCGCTGTCGCAGTCCGTCTGCATCGAGACGATCTTCTGGAAATGTCCGGATTCCTCGCCCTTCTTCCAGAGCTTCTGCCTGCTCCTGGACCAGAAGTGGGTGTATCCAGTGCTCATCATCAGCGATACCGCTTCTTCGTTAGACCATGCGACCATCAGAACTTCGCTCGTGGTGCTGTCCTGAACGACCACGGGTATCAGCCCGTCCTTGTCGTACTTCAGTTCGCTCATCTTACAGTCACTCCCCTGTCTCTGAGGTACTGTTTGACCTCTCCGACGGTGTGCTCGTTGTAGTGGAATATGGATGCGGCCAATGCGGCGGACGCGTCCGTCTGCGTGAACACCTCGTAGATGTGCTCGATGCTCCCGCATCCTCCGGATGCGATGACCGGTATGCTGACCTCCTCGGATATCGCCGCCGTCAGCGGTATGTCGTATCCGTTCTGGACGCCGTCGGCGTCCATGGATGTGAGCAATATCTCTCCTGCTCCGAGGTCCTCGACCTTCTTCGCCCATTCGACGGCGTCGAGTTCCGTTCTTCTCGTTCCGCCGTGGGTGTACACGTTCCAGCTGTTGCCTTCGCGTTTCGCGTCTATCGCGACGACGACGCACTGCCTTCCGAAGCTCTCGGCGCATTCGCCGATCATCTCCGGGTTCGTGACCGCGGCAGAGTTGACGGATACCTTGTCCGCTCCGGCATTCAGAGCGTCGCGCATGTCCGTGACCGAACGTATTCCACCGCCGACAGTTAGCGGTATGAAGAGCTTCTTGGCGGTCTCGGAGACCATGTCCAAGGTCGTCTTTCTCGTTTCGAGCGATGCGGTTATGTCGAGGAACGTGACCTCGTCGGCCCCCTGTTCCTCATATGCCTTCGCAAGGTCCGGCGGATATCCGACGTTCTTGAGATTCTTGAAATTGATACCCTTGACGACCCTGCCGTTCTTGACGTCCAGGCAGGGTATGATCCTTTTCGTTAGCATCTCACTTCACCTCGACGCGGTCCTTCGTGCTGAGTTCCGTCTTGCGGGGCTTGACGGCCTCCTCGAGGCAGAGTCCGAGTGATTTGAACGATGCTTCGATGATGTGGTGCTCGTCGAATCCTCTCACGACGAGTATGTGCAGCGTTATGCCGGCGGACATCGCGAAACTTCTCATGAAGTGGTGGTAGAGCGGATCCGGACAGTCGATCTCCGCATACGGTCTGTCGACTATATCCAACGACGTCACGACGAAAGCGTCGTCCATGACGACGGCCTTGGTGGCCATTCTTTTGATCGGCCCTTCGCCGACGGCCTTTGCGAACGTCTTTCCCATGGTGATGCCGACATCTTCGATCAGGTGGTGGTCGTTGTCCCCCGTGGCCTTCATCTTGATGTCGAATCCCGAGTATCTGGCGAGCGTCTCGACCATGTGCTTGAGGAACTGAAGATCGCAATCCACATCGAAGGTTCCGCTGCCGTCGATGTTCATTCCGATGAAAATGTCAGTCTCGCGGGTCTTACGCTCTGTCTCTGCTTTCCTGCATGCCATGGTATCCCGTTCAGATGATGGGGGCCGGGGTATAATAATTGTTACAACGCGCCCGCACGTAACGGCGGCGTCGGGATGACGCGAATAACGTTTTAAGTGTTACATGCAGATACACAATTATGTCGGGGTCCGGGCGCAAAGAGAGAGTGATGATCGCATGCGTGACGTTCGAAGTGGCTAAGATAGTGGAGCCAGCCGTCCATTACGAGGCGACGGAGATACACCTTATCCACTTCGGCGACAAGCCGCCGTACAGCGATTTCTATACGGAGGTCTGCAATCGGATAGGGGAATCGCTCCCGTCGTCCAAGATCGTCGAGCACATCGAACCCGTGTATGATTTCAACAGGATGATGAGCACCGTGCTGACTGTGATACAGAAGGTGCGGAAGGGTCACGGGGACTCTGCGGACATATATGTCAATGTGTCTGCTGGCACATCAGAATATTCGGCTGCGTCCCTGATGGCATCCATGATGATGGACGGCGTCATACCATTCAACGTACCCGCAGAAAGGTTCCAAGTGGAAGGTCCCATGGTCAAGGACGTCTACTACGACGGGGACCGCCCCGTCGGTCTCACCAAGAAGTGCAGAGAGCCCGTCAGACTGTCGACATATATGATAAAGAGGCCGGATGAGAAACTGGTGCTGGCACTTAGAATTTTGAAGGACCATATCGACAACGGAATATCTACGGCAGCGCCCGCAATGATCAAAGATCTCTCGGAGCACGGTCTGATGACGTACGAGACCGTCGGAGGAAGGTCCAGCCGTCCCGATCAGAAGAGCATCATGTCATACCAACGCAACTTCATGGAGCATTGGATACGCAACGGATGGGTCGAGAAGGAATCCAAAAGGGTAAACAGGATAACTCCCGACGGGGACGTGATATTGGATACGTTCTGCGAAGGATATCTCATATCGCGGGCTTGAAATTGTCCCTGGGGCATTCAGCGCATTTCACGAGCTTGTCCTTGGAACCCTGATTCTTGTATATCTCGTCGAGCATCCCGATCTCTTTGACGAATCTGCACAGGTCGCATAGCTCCGTAGTAAGGTCGCTGCCCTCGGCGATGTTATCTGCCGATGAAACGATCTGTTCATAGAATCTGTCGCGGAATTTGCTGTTGTCTATGTACGGGTTGCCGCCTCTCAGTCCCTTTATGTATTGGGAGATGGCGGCGCTTGTGACGCCGAAGACGATAGCTACTTTCGCCTGGGTGTACCCGTGGACGTTCACCAATTCTTTGGCCAATTCCCCTCTTGCCGTCGGCAACAGCTCGAAAACGACCAATTCACATGGGAGCTTCATTCAGATACACCTGCTTTGCCTATATCGGCTCTTGTTATAATCATTTCTTCGGAATGACCGACCAAGGCGAGGACCATTCCCAAGGCTTCATCGCTCCGGTGTATATTGCGATCCCGACCACAGCTCCGACGGCCCCCGCTTCGCAGAGGGTCATTGCATCTTTCTCTGAGGTCACGCCCCCGGATGCTACGACCTTGTGCGGGCATCTCTGTATGAAGTCGCACGCTGCGGCCGCGTTTATGCCTTTTCCTTGGCCTTCGACATCGACATTCGTGTTCAGTATGCCTGCGAGAGGCATGTCGCGGATGACGTCGAACATCGTCTCCAGGGATATCGGTGCTGTCTCCTGCCATCCTTTCATGGTGATCTTGCCGTCCTTGGTGTCAAGAGCGAGCATTATCCTTCCGGGGTACTCGGAAGCGACCTCGCCCAGCCATTTGCGGTCCTTGATCGCTTTCGTTCCGACGATTATCCTGTCTGCCCCGACGTCGGCCAGGCGGTGTATCTTGTCGGCATCCCTGATGCCTCCGCCGACCTCCACCGGCACTCCGGCGGATTTGATGATATTGCTTATCACCGAGAAATTGTCCTTCTTTCCGAATGCTCCGTCAAGATCGACCAGGTGAAGGTATTTCGCGCCTTTGTTCACCCACGACATGGCCGTCTCGAACGGGTCGGGCATGGTTATCTGCTCGCTGCCGGGTTTGCCCCCGACCAGCTGGACCACTCTGTGGTCCATGATGTCGACTGCCGGGATTATCATCATAGGCAACCCTCCGCGAAACCGATGAAATTCTTAAGGAATGCGAGACCGGATGTGCTGCTCTTCTCCGGATGGAACTGCGATCCGACGGTGTTCTTCTTCCTGAACAGCGTGGGCATGACATGTCCTTCGTACTCCGTGGTGCCTTTCGCCACTCCCTCTTCGGCAGGGATGCCGTGGTACGAGTGTGCGAAGTAGAAGTATCTGTTATCGATGCCGTCCATCATGAGGTCGTCGCTCTCGACGGAGTTCCACCCCATGTGCGGGGTGTGCTCGGCTTGCAGCCTCACCACCCTTCCGTTCATGAAGCCGAGTCCGGGCGATGTGCCCTCGTCGCTCCCGTCCATGAGTATCTGCATGCCTATGCAAATTCCCAGGCACGGCACGCCGGATTCGAGTTTTCTGCGTATGTCGTCCCTGTACGGCAGGAGCTTCTCCATGGTCTTGTCGAACGCTCCGACGCCGGGAAATGCTATGCATTCCGCGTCCAGGAGCTCTTTCATATCGGTGACGACGGTCACATTCGCGCCGCTGACCTCCAGTGCCTTCTTCAGCGAATGGAGGTTGCCGACGCCGTAGTCTGCCAGTGAGATACTTAGCATCCCTGGACCACCTCTGCGATCTTCTCGATCATCAGGTCGTTCAGTTCTTTCGTTCCGACGGTCATCCTGACGCAGTTCTCCGTTCTCCTTCTGGAGCCGAAGTCGCGGATGAGGACGCCCTTCTTCTTGAGACCGCTCACCAATTCGGTGTGGTCTATCGGGCTCTTGGCCATTATGAAATTGGAATCCGAGTGATACGGGGTGAAGCCCAGCTTCTTCAGTTCGGCGGAAAGGTAAGGTCTCTGATCTTTGACGATATCAACGCTCTTTCTGATGAACGCCTGGTCCTTCACGGCGGCTATCGCCGCCCCCTCGCTGAGCTTGTTCAGCGAGTACGGTATCTTGACGCAGTTCATCATCTCCGCCACGTTCACGTTGGATACGGCGTATCCTACGCGGAGGGCGGCCAGGGCGTACGCCTTGGAGAATGTCCTCAGGACGACCAGGTTCTTGAACTCGTTCACGCGTTTCAGCATGGACTCGTCGGCATATTCGGCGTAGGCCTCGTCGACGACCATTATGCCGTCGAAGTTGGTTATCAGCTCTTCCAGGTCCTTGCTCCTGAAGGAGTTCCCGGTCGGGTTGTTGGGCGACGGGGCGAGGATGACCTTCGCCTTCGTCCTCAGCATGGAATCTACGTCCAATTGAAAATCTTCGGTCAGATCGACGAAGTCGGTCTTTCCGCCGTTCATGGATATGAAATAATCGTAAAGCACGTAGGACGGCACCGGGATGGTCGATCTGTCGCCCCATTCGGTGAACGTTTTGAAGATGACGTCGAGCATCTCGTCGGAACCGGAGCCGGCGACGAAGTTGTCCGTCTCGAGACCGTACAGATCTGCGAGAGCGCTCCTCAGGTTGTCGGCGTACGTGTTCGGATATCCGTTCAGATCGTCTATCCCTTTCTTCAGGAATGCGGCCGCGGCCGGATTGCTGCCGAGGACGTTCGTGTTCGTATCCATCCTCAGTTCGTCGCCGATCTTGGGGTTGTAGTATCTTTCGAATCCCCTGGTCGTGCTCCTCATTATGTCCCTTGAGACGTCCTTCATGGTACCAGCCTGTCTATAGGCAGCGTCAGGATTCCCTGGGCCCCCAGCTTCTTGAGCTTGTTGACGGCCTCGAATATGTCGTTCTTGTCCACGACCACGTGGATGGCGACCATGTCGTCCCTTCCGGAGATGTTCATGACGGTCGGTCCTGCAAGGCCGGGCAGCATCTCCGATATCTTCTTGAGATTCTTCACAGGCACGTCGGCCATGAGGTATTTCTTCGTCTCGGCGTCGATGACGCTCCTTATGGAGCTGACGATGTCCATTATCGCATCCTTCGATTTCTTCAGGGATGCTTTGCTCGTGGCGGCGACTGCCTGAGACGAAACGAGCGTTTCGATCTCGATGAGCCTGTTCATCTTGAGCGTCGCTCCGCTGGAGACGAGGTCGACGATTATGTCGGAGACGCCCATGTAAGGCATGATCTCCGCGGCCCCGGACACGGTGACGATGTCGACCTTCTTCCCCTTGGATTCGAAGAATCTCTTGGTTATCTTCGGGAACGACGTCGCTACGCGGCATCCGTCGGGTATGTCGTTGACCGTGCGTATCTCGGAATCCTCGGGTACGGCTACAGAGAGGCGGCAGTAGCCGAATTCGAGATCCAAGACCTCTTCGAGCTTGTAGCCCGAGTTGGCTATCTGGTCCTGTCCCGTTATGCCGAGGTCCACAGCTCCGGAGTTGATGAACTCCGGCACGTCCTGGGCGCGGACGAAAACGACCTCGATATCCTGGTTCTTGGCAGTGACGTAGAGCTTCCTCCCCCAGTCCTCTCCGAGATCGAGTCCGGATTTCAGAAGGAGTTCAATCGTTCTTTCATACAGTCTGCCTTTGTTCGGAACGGCCATCTTAAGGGTCATATCATTGCCTCTGCCACATCGTTATGGGCGCGACTATAATAAATTTATCCTGGGCGGGCGTGAATACAACGGCATTCGGTGTGCTCGCAAAAGAGGGAAAGCGGGGTGCCGTCAGCGACGGCACCCATAGGTTTCATGCCTTGTTCTTCGGGCAGGCGTAGAACGCCTTGACCGCAAGGTACAGCATGTAGATGTCGGCCTTGGACGTGACCTCGAAGGGCGAGTGCATCGAAAGCACCGGAACGCCGAGATCTACGGTATCGACGTTGTGGGCCGAGACGTACATGGCGACAGTGCCACCGCCGCCGTTGTCCACCTTGCCGAGCTCGCCGACCTGCCATGTGACGTTGGCCTTGTCGAGCACGCTGCGGAGGAATCCCATGGTCTCCGCGGATGCGTCGTTGGTGGAGTACTTCCCGCCGGAGCCGGTGTATTTGGACACAACGGCGCCGTGGTTCAGGAAGGAGCAGTTGGCTCTTTCGAAGTTCTCGCCGAAGGCGGGGTCGTATGCCGCGTTGACGTCGCAGGAGAGGCACATGGACCTTACGAGCACATGGCGGAGCTCCGCTCCGTACGGGGACACGATGTCCTCGATATTATCCATAAGGAACGACGAGTTGAGTCCGGTGTTGCCGTCCGATCCCGTCTCCTCTTTATCGGCGAAGACCGTGACCGTCGTGTATTCCGGGTCCTTGGAATCGATCTCGGCCATGAGGTTGGCGTAGGCGCAGGAGCTGTCGTCCTGTCCGTACGCTCCGACCATGGACCTGTCGATGCCTATGTCCCTGGGCTTGAACGCCGGGACGGCGCACAGCTCTGCGGAGAGGAAGTCCTTCTCCGTCACGCCGTACTTCTTGAAGAGCATGTCCGCGATGTTCAGTTTGACCTTCTGAGCGACCTTGTCGTCCTTGAACGGCCAGCAGCCGATGAGGATGTTGAGCTGCTCTCCGGTGATGATCTCCGTGGCGGGCTTCTTCATCTGGTCGCGGGCGAGGTGAGGGAGGAGGTCGGTGACGCAGAACTGCGGGTCTCCGTCGTCCTCTCCGATGACGATCTTGACGTTCTTCCCGTCCTTGAGCGTCATGACGCCGTGGAGGGAGAGCGGTATCGCCGACCACTGGTACTTCTTTATCCCGCCGTAGTAGTGGGTCTTGAAGAACGCGAGGTCGGAGTCCTCGAAGAGCGGACTCGGCTTGAAGTCGAGCCTGGGGCTGTCTATGTGGCTGGCCCCGATGCGTATCCCTTCGGAGACGTCCTTCTTGCCTATCGTGATCATTATGAGATTCTTGTTGCGGTTGTTGATGTACAGCTTCGTTCCCGGTGCGTACTTCTTGCCGCGTGCGAACTCCTTGTATCCTTTGGATTTGAGCAGCGGTATGGTGTATTCGACCACTTCGCGCTCCGTCTTGTTGTTGAGGAATTCCTTGTATCCCTCACAGAACTCATTGGCCTTTTTCAGAAGGCTCGCGTCCTCTTCTCCGAGATTCTTCGGTTTCGCGAGAAGTTTGGATTCGAGCTCCTGGCCTTCGCTTTTCTTATCGTCAGCCATTGTTCTACCTCTGACACCCGATAATTAAGTGGGTATAATAGGACTGTCCTATTACCACTCGCCGGGGGCGGTGGAAGATCATTCCCATTTCTTGTAAAGGGTATGCTCTATGCCGAGCTGATCGAGGCATCTTCCGACGACGAAGTCCACCATGTCGTCAACGGTCCTCGGTCTGGAATAGAAGCCCGGATTGGCGTCCAGGATACACGCACCCGCCTTGGCCATGCGGAGCTCGTTCTCCAGCGTGATGATGCTCTTCGGGGTCTCCCTGGTCATAAGGATGAGCTTTCTGGATTCCTTGAGTGCCACTGCGGCCGCCCTCGTGATGAGGGTGTCGGCGAGACCGTTGGACATCTTTCCCAACGATGATGTGCTGCACGGAGCGACGACCATCGCGTCGAATCTGTAGCTTCCCGAAGATATGGGGGCGAAAAGGTCGCAATCGTCGAAGACGCGGTCGGACATCGCTCTGACATCGTCGAGGGAGTACTCCGTCTCCTGTTCGATGATCCTCTCGGCCATCTTCGACATCACAAGTATCTTCTCTCCGGGCATGACCTGCAGAAGGCGTATGCCGTAGATGCAGCCCGATGCTCCGGTGATAGCTATTACGGTCCTCACGGACGAGAGGATGGTCTCGCAGTAGATAATGGTTGACCGCGACGTTCGGTGTGGCGGACGGGTGATGTTCAGCGACGTTGTTGAATGGATATGCGACGTGAAAAAATCATCACGGAATTGAATATGTAATGAAAAAATTCAATGAGCCAGACATGTATTAATGTTCAATCATCTGCATGATTAAACTTAACAC
>CAZXIY010000037.1:0-12139 GCA_964640935.1 uncultured Methanomassiliicoccales archaeon | reverse complement strand
AGGGTCTGCAAAAGACAGATAACCTATGATTGAATGCTGTCGCTCATGCTTATCAGAGCCGAGTCGGTAACCAAGTCGTTCGGGCCTCTCAAGGTCCTGACCAAGGCGGATCTGCAGATCAACGAAGGAGATGCCATAGGGCTGATAGGCATAAACGGGGCCGGAAAGAGCACTTTCATGAAGATACTTCTCGGCGACGAGAAATGCGACACCGGCGAGATCATCAGGAACACCGAACGCATAGGCTATCTTTCGCAATTCGCCGAATCCTCGGACACCACTGTCCGCGAGGTCCTAGGACGCCCGTACGGTCATATTGAGCACATCCACAGAAGGATGTCAGAGATAGATGCCATGATGGCCGAGGGCGGTGATATCGATTGGAATTCCCTGACCACCGAATACGCCGAATTGGAGAAGGAATTATCCAAATCCGATGCTGAGGACGAGGTGAATCAGGCCAAATCGCTGAAGATGGTCGGTCTTTCCGAAGATATCATGGATAGGTCCATGAAATCCCTGAGCGGCGGCGAGAGGACGAAGGTCATGCTGTCGCGCATATTCGTTCAGGCAGAGGGCTGCGACCTCATATTCCTGGACGAGCCGACAAGCCATCTCGATATCGAGACCGTCGAGAAACTGGAAGATTTCATTTTGGATTCGCATTGCTCGCTGGTCGTTATCAGCCACGACAGGTATTTCCTTGACAAAGTAGTGACGCGCGTCTCCGAGATCTCCAACGGCAAGACCAGGGAATACAAGGGGAACTACTCCGCATTCATCATGAAGAAGCAGATCGAGATGGAACGTATGGAGAAGGAGTACCGCAAGTACGCCGCCCAGAAGAGGCACCAGGAGGCCATAGTCGAGGAGCTCCATCGCGATCAATGGTTCATGGCGGTCCACAAGACGCGTCAGAAGATGATAGAGAAGATGGATGTCAAAGAGGCACCCGAGGAGACTCGTGAGATATCCGTCAAGATACAGGCTGCCCACAAGTCCGGGAAGAACATGATCACAGCAAAAGGGCTTTCCGTGAAATTAGGCGACAAGACGATACTTTCCAACATAGATCTGGACATCCACAAGGGTGACAAGATAGGTATTTTCGGTGCCAACGGCGAAGGCAAGAGTACGCTGATAAAGGCACTCATGGGCGAGATACCTTCGACCGGCGATCTTTGGGTCGCCCCGGGTGCCAAGATCGGATATTTCGCGCAGCACCACGAATGTCTGGATCTGAGGCTTACGGCCGAAGAGCAGATCCTGCAGGTCATCGGCAAGGACAAACGCGCAGATGCAAGGAATCTCCTTGCCAGGATGCTTCTTGTCGGGGATCAGGTCGACAGGCCTATGAAGACGCTCTCCGGAGGAGAGAGAGTGAGGGTCGCTCTGACCCTTCTGCTCCTGCAGGAGACGAACCTTCTGATACTGGATGAACCGACGAACTATCTGGACATACCCGCCCGTCATGCCGTCGAAGAAGCTCTCAACGAATACGACGGAACGATATTGGCCGTCACACACGACAGGTATTTCCTGGACACTGTTTGCACGAAAGTCATCGAGGTCAAGAATCAGGGGATAAGGATGTTCGCGGGGACATATTCCGAGATGAAGGGCCGCCCTAACACGAAAGAGATCGTGTTGGATGCCGATGAATATCGGGTGCTGTCCTCATTCACTAATTGGACGACCGGACGTAAATTCTCCAAGGGGGACAAGGTCCTGATATCCCCACCCGAGATGAAGAGCTACGAATGGGCTATAAGTCAGGATAAATTGAGGAAGACCGGCGGACGTCAGAGAAAGAAGGTCGACGTCGCCAAGGATCCCAAGAAAGAAGAGAGCTGACCCCCTTCGTTCTCAGCCGAGATCGACGAGATCCCTTGTGAGCGTATATCTGACGCCCATCGACCACAGCTGCTTCTCTATGCTCCTGTACATCACACCGTCGCTGCCGACGTATGTCACGGTAGAGCCGCCGCAGCGTCCTACGCCGTTATGCATCGAATCGCTGACATCCACGGTCTTCTTTCCGAATGCCGTGTCTATGGTCTCCGTGGCGTATTTCTTAAGGTCATCGTTCCTGACCAGGCCGTTACCGAATGAAGTTCTGCCTTCGACCTGCTCTTCGGTCTTCTTTCCGTCAATGCACTTGTCAAAGACGATATCGTCACCGTTAATGGACGCGACTGCGTAATGCTCCGTATGCGTCTTCTTTCCCGGAACGTCCGATCTCTCTTCGGTGACCTTGTACTCGAACCACGAACCAACCTTCATCGAATCAAACCCCAAGGTCCGCACATGTGCCTTTAGACCCACGGCGGACACGGGGGGTAATCACTGTCATCGGTAATAACACGATTGCATCAGTGTTTGCCGCAGGTGCAGCTGTGCGACTCTTCGTGATGATGACAGGTCGTCTCGGGATCGTATGAGAGTTCTCCGCAAACGAATGATTTGATATTGGCATCTGCGTCGCCGGAAGCACCGGGATAGACGGAAATACCCTGGTCGGCAAGCATCTGTCTTGCTCCGCCGCCTATGCCGCCGCATATCAATGCGGAAACGCCCTGCTGTTTAAGATATCCGACAAGAGCCCCGTGACCCTGGCCGTTGTTGCCTATTATCTCGGTCGAGACGATCTTCTTGTCTTCGATGCCATAGATCTTGAACTGTTCGGTCCTTCCGAAATGTTGGAATATCTCGCCGTTCTCGTATGTTACTGCGACCTTCATTTTATTGCCTTCAGGCCGGTCAACAACGTTAACATAAATAGTCTTAACGGACTTAAGTCCGATACCAGAATCAAATTAAAGTGTTGGATGTGCCCGCCTTGCGGCGGGCAACACCTTCATTGGACGTTATCGTCGAAAGTGTCCTTACCGTTTACCATGTCCTGATAGAGGAAGTACAGCTCATCCGACGTCAGGTGACGGTGCAGGAACACGGAAGCCTTCCTGACCATGACGAGGAGCTTCTCTGCGTCTTCGCGCGGAAGTTCGATGTTCCTCTTTGCAAGGTCAGTGATCAGCGTCTTCGTGCCGGAGTGCTTTCCGATGACGATGCTTCTGGTAAGGCCTACCTCTTCCGGATCGTAAGGCTCGTAATTGTGAGCGTCCTTTATGATACCGTCCGCGTGAATTCCGGCCTCATGTGCGAAGCAGTTGTCCCCGAGGAACGGTTTGGAGACGTAAATCGGGCGGTTTGCCGCCGTAGATACGAACTGAGCAAGCGGCCTGAGTTTGTGCGGGTCCACGCCTGTCTGCTTGTTCAGCAGGTGGTGGCATGTCATGACGACCTCTTCCAATGCCGCATTACCGGATCTCTCGCCGATGCCCATGACAGTTGTGCTCGCGAATTTAGCTCCGGCCTTTATTCCGGCAACGGTGTTGGCGTTAGCCATGCCGAAGTCGTTATGCGTGTGCATCTCGACGTCGATCCCGACCACTTTGACGATAGTGCTTATTCTCTCGAAGACCGTGAACGGATCCTCTCTGCCGATCGTGTCGCAGTATCTGAGACGGTTCGCACCCGCTTCTTTGGCGGTCCTGGCGAACTCGATGAGGAACATGAGATCCGCACGCGAGGCGTCCTCGGCGTTGCAGGATATGTACAGTCCGTGATCGGCTGCCAGCTGCACGGATTCTGAGACCTGCTGAAGGACCCATTCGCGTGATTTTCTGAGCTTATGCTCTATGTGTATGTCGGATGCCGACATGGACAGTGCGACGGAATCGACATCGCAGTCCAGGCTTGTGGTCACATCTGCGACCGTGGCCCTGTTCCAAGCAAGGATGGAGGCATTCAGACCCATGCGCGCGATATGCTTGACAGCGACCTTTTCGTCGCCTCCCATGGCCGGTATTCCGCATTCGATCTGAGGTACCCCGGCATCGTCCAGCATCTGAGCGATCCTGTACTTCTCGATATTTGCGAATACTATTCCCGCCGTCTGCTCTCCATCCCTCAGGGTGGTGTCGCAGATATCCACATCGCGGTCGAGTATCTTCATGACCTCTTCCTTACTTTTCATTTCAACTCCTCATTAAGTGATCAGTCCGTCCGTGGGACGTTCTGACGGAACGCGATTAATAAAGCAGTTAATAAAACGTTCCCTCGAAGCTTGAATGTCGAACGACTGATGGTCTGGTCACATACAAATTGTCCAATACAGATTTGCTCAGCATCATATCTTGTAACGCAGCAGCGCGGCAAAGCCGCCCAGGGCCCCCAATTCTCTGCCCGCGTCATGCTCGCTGGACACTACGATGACATTGCCCTTCTGGGATTCGGTGTCCTTGACCATCCTGTCATAGTCGCCGTCCCTGAGTTTGGAATCAAGGATCAAAAGCGTCTCGACAGCACCGGATGCGGCGGCGTTGCTGACCTCTTCCGTCCCGTAGGTGGCCAATCCGTCCTTTCCGATCTCCTCCATGAGACGCTCCACAGCCTCCATCTCGATGCCCACTCTGGATTCGCGGAGAAGAGATGATCCGAGTCCCTTCTTCATGAGCTCGTTCACTCCCTGCATGCCCGATTGGCCAGTATGATAGATGTGCGAGTTCGAGAATAGGGCGGGGTTCCTCTGCTTCCCGTCATCGACAAGATGCTCCTTCTCGAATCCGGGCCCCAGTATCACGAGCGGGGTGTCGGGCGTCACGAGCGGTACGAGCTTTGCAATTATCTCCTCGTGGTAGTCTGAACCGTTCTCTTTTTCCTGATACATCTTGCCGGACCGCTGTGAACGTATCGTCACGATCTCCTTCAGTCCGAATTGTCTGAGAACGGCTATGGTCGCCTCGTCCTGATCCAGTGAGACGAACATGATCCTCGGCTTCCTGGTGTCCTCAACGGCACGCTGCAGTCTCTCGATCTGCGTCTCCTTCCACCTCTTCTTCGAGATCGTGAGATTGTCGCCGATCTCTATCATGAGAGTATGATGCTGCCCGATGTCCTGCGGACCGGTCTCTATGGTCCCGAGGATCTTCAGTCTGAGGTCGCTGTCGGAGAATTCTATCTTCTCCACACGTATGCCCAGTGTCATCCTCTTCTTCTCCGCCCTCTCCGCTCTTATCTTATCGGCGGATTTCTCCTCTCTGCGTGTAGTGGACGCCGTGACCAGGTCGCCTATCTCGAGAACGTTGTACAGGTGCCATGTATCGTCGTCGGTCTCCAAGCGGATGGAGATGCTGTTGTCGGTCGGGTTCTTTCCGAGTATGTGCATCGGTGCGGGATATACCGCCCGCGGTTATGTTGTTTGCCATCGGTGGCAGAAAGTCGACTGCATAGGGTTTCGGCACGAAATGTGCCTGCATAACGACAAATCGTTCGCATTCAAATCGTTCGTCTGCCAGTCAGCGGTTCCAAGGACAATTTATCAGTCGTTTTTGGCGTTCTATGGCGTATTTTTTGTCCTTAATTGGACAGTTGAGTTGCAATACTGTCATGGCAAAAGGCGAGCTATTATATACGGAACGGAGTTGTGATAACTTTCCGATGGCAAGTAATTTCTTGGTTCTCGAGGACGGGACGGTTCTGGAGGGCGAGGCCTTCGGTTATGCGATGGACTCGACCGGAGAAGTCGTTTTCGGTACCGGCATGGACGGATATCAGGAGGAGCTGACCGACCCTTCTTTCCGTGGACAGATTCTGATTTTCACATTCCCGCTTATCGGCAACTACGGGATGAACGATGAGTTCAGCCAATCATCGGGCGTTCACGTCCGCGGCATCGTCGTAAGGGAATACTGCAAAGAACCGTCGACGATGTACGGCAACGTCACCATCGATGAGTTCCTGAAAAAGCACAAGGTGCCCGGTATCTCAGGCATAGACACCAGGGAGCTCGTCGTCAAGATACGCAGTTCCGGAACACTCAGGGGAGCTATCGTTCAGAACGAGGATGATATCAGCGAGACCGTCAAGAAACTCAAGAAGATGCCTGCCCCGTCGACGACCAATCTGGTCGCAGAGGTATCTCCGAAAGTGATAAAGAGATACGACAACAAGAAGGATTTCACCGTCGGAATGATCGATTGCGGTGCAAAGTCCGGGATCCTCAGGGATCTCAATTCAAGATTCAATGTGGTAGTGTTCCCTTACGATACTCCGGCCCAAGCCATCATCGATGCCGGAGTAAAGGGTGTGCTCATAACCAACGGGCCGGGAGACCCCGCCCATCCGGAAATGCTCAAGACCGTTGCGAGGGCAGTCGATGACCTTTCCAGCAGGATGCCTATGATGGGGATCTGCTATGGCAGTCAGATGATCGCACTCGGGCTCGGAGGCAAGACATACAAGATGAAGTTCGGGCACAGGGGCGTTAACCAGCCTGTGAAGTTCGAGGGAAGGGTCTACATAACATCGCAGAACCACGGTTTCGCTGTGGATGCGGACAGTCTCGACGGTACAGGTCTCGTCGTGAATCAGGTCAATGTCAACGACGGGTCTGTGGAAGGCATAAAGCACAAGGACCTTCCGATATTCACTTCGCAGTACCACCCCGAGGCTTCTCCCGGACCGTGGGACACCTCATTCCTCTTTGACAGATTCAAGAAGAACGTGGAGGGATGTCAATGAGAAAGAATTACAACAAGCTCATGGTCATCGGCTCCGGTCCGATAGTCATCGGACAGGCCGCCGAGTTCGACTTCTCCGGGTCTCAGGCATGCAAGTCGATCAAAGAGGAGGGGTACAAGACCGTCCTCGTAAATTCCAACCCCGCCACCATACAGACGGACGTGGACATGGCCGACAGCGTTTACATCGAACCGCTCCAGGCGCCCATCATCGAGAAGATCATCGAGAAAGAGGGAGTCGACGGGATCCTTGCCGGAATGGGAGGACAGACCGCCCTCAACATATGCTCGGAACTTGCGGACAGCGGGATACTGAAGAAGCACGGCGTAGAGCTCCTCGGAACACAGCCTGAGGCTATCGCGATGTCCGAGGATCGCGAACTGTTCAAAGAGACCATGCAGAAGATCGGCGAGCCGATCCCGGTCAGCAAGAGCGTGAATTCTGTCGAAGAGGCAGTAAAAGCAGTCGAATTCATCGGAAAATATCCTGTTCTTATACGCCCGGCATACACTCTCGGAGGGACCGGCGGAGGGATCGCCCATGACGAAGATGAACTCAGGGACATATGCGCCAGAGGTCTTGCCTACTCACGTATCCACCAGGTCCTGGTGGAGGAGAGCGTGCTCGGATGGAAGGAGTACGAGTACGAGGTCATGAGGGACGGAAATGACAACTGCATCATCATATGCAACATGGAGAACCTCGACGCTATGGGCATACACACAGGTGAGAGCATAGTCTGCGCTCCCTGCCTCACATTATCCGATGTGGACCACCAGCGCCTCAGGACAGCATCATTGAAGGTCATACGCGCCCTGGGGATCGAGGGCGGATGCAACGTCCAGTTCGCTTTCAACCCGAAGAACGGCGATTACCGCCTCATCGAGGTCAACCCCCGTGTTTCGAGATCGTCGGCCCTGGCATCCAAAGCCACGGGCTATCCGATCGCACGTGTATCCGCTAAGATCGCCGTCGGTTTCACCCTCGACGAGATCCCCAACAAGGTCACCGGGAACACGTTCGCGGCATTCGAACCGTCCATAGACTATGTGGTCGTGAAGATCCCCAGATGGCCGTTCGACAAGTTCCGCACTGTCGACAGGCACCTCGGAACGCAGATGAAATCCACCGGCGAGATAATGTCCATAGGACGCACGTTCGAAGAGGCCATTCTCAAAGGCATAAGATCGCTGGAGATCGGGTCAGTGCATCTCGACAGGATCGACATGTCCGATGCCGAGATCAGAGAAGAACTGATCAACGCCACCGACAGACGTATCTTTGCCATCGCAGAAGCGATGAGGAGAGGTATGCCCCCGGAGGAAGTATCCGCGCTCGCCCATTGGGATAACTTCTTCACATTGAAGATCAAGAACATCATCGACATGGAGCAGAGGCTCAGCAAGGAAGAGCTCACGCCCGATCTCCTCGAGGCGGCCAAGAGCATGGGTTTCGCCGATGTCGTGATAGCCGACCTCTCGCACGGCAAGGAGGCCGATGTGCGTTCGTTCAGAAAAGAGAACGGTATCATACCTGTGTACAAGATGGTGGATACCTGCGCTGCCGAATTCGCGGCGAGAACGCCTTACTACTACTCGACCTACGGCAACTCCTGCGAGGTCGTACGCGACGAGAACAAGAAGAACGTCGTGATAATCGGAGGAGGCCCCATACGCATTGGCCAGGGCATCGAATTCGACTATTGCTGCGTGCACAGCGTCATAGCCCTTCAGGAAGAGGGAGTGGATGCTGTTGTCATAAACAACAACCCCGAGACCGTATCCACGGATTTCGATATATCCGACAGGCTTTATTTCGAGCCTCTGACCCTTGAGGACGTCCTCAATGTCGTCGAACGCGAAGATGCCGACGGCGTGATCGTCCAGTTCGGAGGCCAGACCAGCGTCAACCTTGCTGTGGACCTCGAAAAGGCCCTCGAAGGAAGCAAGACCAAGATATTGGGTACGAGCCCGGACATGATGGATGTCGCGGAGGACAGGAGAAGGTTCTCCAAGCTCATGGATGAGCTGAAGATCAAGAAGCCCAATTCGGGCACCGGATACTCGTTCGAAGAGGCGAAAACGATCGCCGAGGACATCGGATACCCGGTCCTCGTCAGGCCTTCGTATGTTCTTGGAGGACGCGCGATGGAGATAGTCTACTCTACCGAGGAGCTCAAGACATACGTCGAAACGGCTGTCAAGGTCTCCAGGAACCACCCGATACTCATAGACAAATACCTCACAGAGGCGATAGAGATCGATGTGGACCTCGTCGCAGACGGCAAGGACGTCTACGTCGGCGGGATAATGGAGCACATAGAGTACGCCGGTGTCCACTCCGGAGATGCTACGATGGTCCTTCCCCCGTTCACGCTCAGCGACAAGCTGATCGACAGGATAATCGAGATATCCAAGCAGGTCGCAATTGCCCTCCAGATCAAGGGCCTGATGAACCTCCAGCTCGCGGCGAAGGACGATGACATATACATGATCGAGGCCAACCCCAGATCGTCGCGTACGGTGCCGTTCATATCGAAAGCGACGGGAGTGCCGTTGGCCAAGATAGGTACCAAGATCATGCTCGGCAGTACCTTGAAAGAGCTTGGATACACCAAGCCCTACAAGCCGATAGACCACTATGCGATAAAAGCGTCCGTGTTCCCGTTCCTGAAGCTCGTCGGCGTGGATTCGATACTCACGCCGGAGATGAAATCGACCGGAGAAGTAATGGGCATCGACGAGAATTTCGACATCGCATGCTACAAGGCCCTCATCGCGGCGGGCAACAACCTTCCGACGTCGGGCGGAGTGTACTTCACTGTGAACGACCACGACAAGCCCAAGGTCCTCCAGTCCGCCAAGGATCTCTACGATATGGGATTCACGATATACGCGACCAAAGGCACAGCCACCTACTTCAAGGAGCACGGGGTGCCTACGACGACTGTATTCAAGGTCTCCGAGAAGCAGAATCCGAATGCGATCGGTATGATGAGGGACAGGAAGATCAACATGGTCATAAACACCCCTTCGATGCTCTCCGGAGCCAGAAGGGACGGGTACATGATGCGCCGTCTCGCCGTGGAATTGGAGATACCTTTCCTTACGACCGCCAACGGGGCCAATGTCGCTGTCAGAGCGATCAAGGTCGCCAAAGGCATGGATCTTGGCGTCCGCAGCATGAGGGAATATCATACAGATTGATTTCCAGATATTTTTCCCGGGGGAAAGACGCATCCCTTTTACCTCAAAAGGTAATGCGTCTGGCCCCCTACCAATCTTTATGTGCTTGCAGACGATAGCCGTCAGCAGAGCTGTGACCTATGTCGGAGACACACGAACGTCTGCTTTATCCGTTTTCCGCGATAGTCGGTCAGGAGAATATGAAGACCGCTCTGATCCTCAATGCGATAAATCCGGGGATAGGCGGCGTTCTGATCAAGGGCGAGCGTGGGACTGCCAAGTCAACATCGGTCAGGTCCCTGGCCGCTCTTCTTCCCGAGCATGATGTGGTCGTCGGCTGCGAGTTCGAGTGCGATCCGAACGATCCGGCGTCCATGTGCGAGAAATGCCGCAATTCAAAGGACATCCAGGTCAGAAGACAGAAGATGCGGGTCGTGGAACTGCCTGTCTCGGCCACAGAGGATAAAGTCGTCGGAACTCTTGATATCAGCGTCGCCATAAAGACTGGCGAGAAGAGATTCGAACCCGGCGTTCTTGCCGAGGCCCACAGGAACATACTGTATGTCGATGAGGTCAATCTGCTCAACGACCACATAGTCGATGTGCTTCTGGACGCCGCCGCGATGGGCGTGAACACCATCGAACGCGAAGGCATATCGTATTCTCATCCGTCCAAATTCATTTTGATAGGGACCATGAACCCAGAGGAAGGGGATCTCAGGCCGCAGCTGCTCGACCGTTTCGGCCTTTGCGTGAACGTCGCCGGGATCACAGATCCCGACACCAGGCTTGAAGTGATCCTCAGAAGGGAGGAATTTGAGGCCGATCCGAAGAAATTCATAAAGAAATGGTCGAAAGAAGATGACAATCTAGCGAAAAGGATCGTCAAGGCCCAGAAGATGCTTCCGAAGGTCGAGATACCTGAAGATATGCTGCGTATGATCGTCGGCATATGCATCGATCTCGGCGTTGACGGACATCGCGGCGACATAAACATGATGAAGACGTCCAAGACGATCGCCGCGTATGAGGGCAGAAGGACCGTCAACGAGAACGACATCAAAAAAGCGGCCGAACTGGTGCTGGCCCACCGTATGAAGAAATCTCCATTCGACAACAGCGAGTTGGATAAGGATAAGATCGACGAGTCCATCGAGAGGACGAAGAACAGACCCGAGGACAGAAAAAGGTCGTCTGATGCTCCTGACGGCGGCGGGTCTGACGGCGACCGTCCGAACGGCTCGCAGACCAAGATGTTCGAGGCCGGCGACCCTTTCGCGTGAGATCCTCGGACATATCCCCGCGTCTGAGGGTCGACGGCATCGAGCGGGACCGGGCAGGTAAAAGGACCGATACCGAGTCCTCATCAGGACGTTATATCGGCAGCCGCATGCCTGAAGGAAAGGCCCGCAGCATTGCATTCGACGCCACCATTCGCGTGGCCGCTCCGCACCAGAAGGCCAGGGCCGGCGACGACGGCATGGCGTTTCACATATCCGATTCAGATATCCGCGAGAAGGTCTACGAGGATAAGGTCGGCAACACGATCATATTCGTCGTAGATGCTAGCGGTTCTATGGGGGCGAGAAAGAGGATGTCAGCCGTCAAAGGAGCGGTACTTTCGCTCCTTACGGACGCTTATCAGAAACGCGATCGCGTAGGGATGATCTCGTTCAGAGGGGACGATGCGACCATGCTCGTCCCGCCCACGAACAGCATCGATGTCGCGGAGAGGAACATGGATGTCATGCCGACCGGCGGACGCACACCTCTTTCTAAAGGACTTATGACGGCATTCAGAGCCTTCGAGAGCGAGATCAAGAGATACCCGCATGACAAAATGCTCATGATCCTAATATCCGATGGAAGAGGGAACGTGAGCATGTCGTCCAGAAAACCTCTGGACGAGGCGTTACTTATCGCTGAGGAGATAGCATCGTTGAAGGTATCTTCGCTTGTCCTCGATACCGAGAGCGGAGCTGTATCGCTCGGGATGTCAAAGAGGATCGCGGATGCTCTGAACGGACGCTATATGAAGCTGGACGAGATGGAATCGAGTTCCATCGCCGCAGCCGCCAGGGGTGTGACCGGATGAGGATCGTCGCTATAATGTGGGATTCGCTGTGCCCTCTGCTCATCTCCGCCGCAGAAAGACAGAATGCAGATATGTCGGTCTTCGCGAACAGAAGGGTCGACGGATCGGATGAGATATTCGACGAGGCCGTATCAGCCATGAAAGATGCCGACCTGATAATCCTGTACAGGACCACGCACGGTTTCTGGGAGAGGATGGAGGCAGAGGTCAAGAAGATACGCAGCGGGAAGAGGATCGTCTGCGTAGGGCAGGATCCGACCTACTGGTCTCTGTC
>CAZXIY010000036.1:0-12576 GCA_964640935.1 uncultured Methanomassiliicoccales archaeon | reverse complement strand
AAATATAAAATATCAACTAAAAACTACAACATAACCATTAAAAACTCATACAAAATTTAATTTAAATTTTCGTTAATAAACATCCATTTGTGGATTTCAAGTGTATGTTGCAATCAAAATTAAACACGTGTTATCATTCAAAGGTTTCAAATCTGTGTGAAATTCAAACAGCAAAGCCGCGATCATAATAATCACGGTCAATCATCTGAAGAAGATTGACGACACGGGTAATGTCATTGTCGGAGAGATTTCTTTGAGTTTTTTTTGAAAGAGAACATCGCGATCATCCTGCATTCGATTGTATTGTGGGACGTTCCGCCGGAAATGTTCGTTCTTCCGAAATTATCGGTATTCCGACATCGTTGATTTTTTCTGCCGAATAAAATCGGAAATATCGACGGAAATAATCAAAACGATGCATAACGTTTATAAATGGAGATTCATAAACGGATGTGAGGGAAGGGATCTTTCTACGATGGGGACGGGACGTATATTTCATTGCAGATGCAGCTGGTGGGATCAATGATCCCGACGGATGTCTTCGTTTGTCTGCTTCTGTTCCCCGCATTGCTGGGTATATTGGTCTCAATCATACCTTCCAAGCGCGATCTGTCGCCAGTTAGCCTAGGCCTATGTATCATATCATGTGCGTTCGGCATAATAACTTACTTTGTCGCTCACAGCGGCGAGACGTTGTCGTTCCCCGTGTCATCGATGCTCGGAGCATATCAGATCAGATTCGACGAGCTGTCCTCTCTGATGATCTCGCTCTCATCTGTCGTCTTCATGATGATTACGGTCCATGCAATGGGTTCACGCAAGAGCGGGAACAAGTTCGCCGGGTTGGTCTGTGCATTGTTCATATCATGCGTCCTTGCGATGTGCGCAGACAGTATCGTTCTTCTGCTCATATCGTGGGAGTGCGTGACGCTCGTTACTTTCCTTATGGCATCCAACAACAATGACGTCGAGAAATGGAGGTATTTCGTAATAACCCATTTCGGCGGCCTGATAATAATGACGGTCTTCGCCGCCATGTGGTATGTTTCGGGAACATCGATACTTTCCGAGATGGACCCGATATCATCGCTTATCGGCTCCGGTATCGCATCGGCGATGATCGTGCTCCTGTTCGTGGGTTTCGGAACGAAATTGGGTCTGATACCGTTCCATGCCTGGATGCCCGATCTCTACAGCACCGCGCCGATACACACCGTCGCATTGCTGTCCACCGTCTGCTCCAACGTCGCGGTCGTCCTTCTGTTCAAGAGTTCCTTCTTGTGGATAGGCATCCCCGACGGGACGTTCCTGCCGCTAGTGATAATACTGTTGGCGGCCGGAACGGCCGTATGGGGGGCGATGGAATCTCTGATAATGACCGAGCCGAGAAGGATATTGGCATACTCCAGCATGGAGAACATGGCATTGGTGATCCTTTGTCTTGCGATGGGCATGATGATGGCCAGCCTGGACATCGGGACAGGCTTGTTCATAATGATCGTAGTGGCAGCCATTCTTCACACGGTGAACCACTCTTTCTTCAAATCGCTGATGCTCCTTAACATAGGCACGGTGGAGGATTCCACCGGGGAGCATATGATCGAGAGGATGGGGGGTCTAGCGAAGTATCTTCCAATCGTATCGGTTTTCGCATTCATCGGTGTCATGTCCATGGCGGCGGTGCCGCCGTTCAACGGTTTCGTGAGCGAATGGCTGATGATCAAGACCGTGATAACCGCCGGTGTCGGAGTCTCGACGGTAAACATCGTCCTTCCGCTGATCGTCGCCGTCCTCGGTATCTGCGGGATGATGGCCGCCGTATCATATGCCAGGATGTACGGTTTCATATTCCTCGGACGTCCGCATTCGGAATCTATGAAGAATCCCCGCAAGGTCGGGAAATTAGTTACAGTGTCGCTTATGATCCTGTCGGCCGCATGCATCATACTTGGTGTATTCGCAGTTCCGGTTGTGGATATTCTTGCCTCGTCTATCTGTTCATCTGTCGGCCTACCGGACCCTTCGACAGGGCTGATAGCCGATTCTCTCAATCCTTTCATGATAGCAGCCATACTTGTTTTCATCTGCATCGTGGTATATTTGGCGTTCAGGATCACCAAAAAGAAGAAGGTCGAGGCGAAGACCTGGGATTGTGGCACAGAGCTGCAGCCGAATATGCAGTATTCGCCGGTAGGTTTCACACAGCCGCTTGTCAGGGTGTTCCACCCTATCTACGGCGACAAGAGCGAGATAATCGATAACGACAGCGGCGGTGTATACAGGGTCATCTTCGTCGAGCCGTTCACTAAATACATCCTGATACCGATCGGAAGATGCGTCAAATTCATCTCAAACAATGTCGAGAGGATGCAGACAGGTAACATACAGAACTACCTGGCATATATCCTGGTAACATTGATAGCGGTTCTTCTGGGGGCGAGATTCCTATGGATATGATCGGTTTCGTCATATCGGCGATACAGGCGATAGCCCTGATCGCGATCTCGCCTCTGATAATAGGAATAATCAACAAGTTCAAGGCCTGGATGCAGCACCGTACCGGATCTGACATATTCCAGCAGTACAGAGATATTGCGAAACTGCTCAGAAAGGATGAAACGGTATCCGAGAACACATCGTGGCTGTTCCGGCTCATCCCGTATATCTGCTTTGCATCGATGGTCCTTCTGGCTATGATGGTTCCGTTCGTGTATACGAAGGTCGTTGCACCGTACGGGGACATAATCGCCATGGTCTATCTGTTTACGCTGTACCGTTTCGCAATGGTGCTCGGAGGGCTGGAAGGGGGATCTGTATTCGGGGGTATGGGCAGCAGCAGAGAGATGATGATGTCCGTTCTCATAGAGCCGGCACTGCTGCTTGCGGTGATGGCGGTATGCGTCATGTGCGGCGGAAGCACCGGGATGTCCGACATATCGGAGACGCTCGTCACAATGGGACTTGTCGCGATAGGTCCCACTCTGTTGCTGGCGATAGCTTCGTTCGTGATAACGCTCACCGCGGAGAATGCCCGCATACCGTTCGACAATCCGACCACGCACCTGGAGCTCACGATGATCCACGAGGGCATGATGCTCGAGTATTCGGGCAGGGGTCTGGCACTGATGGAATTATCCTCGATGATGAGATTGACGATATTCCTCACCATGCTCGGGACTATATTCATACCATGGGGGATCGCGACTACCGCCGACCCTATGGCATTGCTGATCGGTGCGGTCGCAATAATGATCAAGCTGCTGATATTCGCTTTCGGACTTGCGATATTGGAGAGCTCTTCGACCAAATTCAGATTGTTCAAGACACCGAATCTGCTGACCGCATCATTCGTTCTGGCTCTGTTGGCGATAATGTCCGTCTACATACTGTGAGGGAACAACATGGAACAAGTGATCTACGAGAATCTGATAGACATCTGCGCCATAGCGATGCTGCTCCTGTCGATATTTGCGATATCCACTTCGCGCATGGTCAGGCTGTCCCAGATTTTCACCATTCACTCGATGTTCCTGGCGTTGCTTTCGTTCGTAGTGGCGATCTATACGGGCAACCCCCACATCATGATAATGTTCGTGCTGACGTTGGTATTGAAAGTCATCGTCATACCCAGGTTCCTCAACTATACCATGGAGAAGATTAACATGGAGAGGGAGGTAGAGCCGCTTGTTGGCATACCGGGATCCCTCCTTCTGTCGTCGGGACTGATACTTGTGGCGTACATCGTGACTGAGCCGATGGTGGGCTCTCTGAAGACTATGGGTATGAACTGTCTGGCTATATCGCTTTCAATAGTGTTCATAGGCATGCTGATGATGGTCACCCGCAGGAAGGCCATGACAGAATCCATCGGACTCCTCCTGATGGAGAACGGCCTCTTCCTGGGAGCAATAACCATATCGTACGGAATGCCGCTCATTGTCGAATTCGGAGTGTTCTTCGACGTCATCATCGCCGTGGTGATCATCGGGATATTCGCATACAGGATCAACAAGACGTTCAATTCAATCGACACTTCGTTCATGAGGAGGCTGAAGGAATGATCGGTATCGAGATTGTACTGCTGATACCTGTGATAACAGCATTGATATGCTGGATATGTCAGAACGAGAAGTATGTGTCCTGGATCGCCATCGTAGGTTCGACGCTGGAGTTGATCGCAGTGTTCGTTTTTGCCGGCCCGGTGTTCATTGACGGGACCGTCATAGAATACAGCATCTGGTATATCGATGGCCTGTCCTCCCTGTTCCTGATGATAACGGCCACCGTTGCGTTCGCCGCGGTCATGTATTCCAGAGGATATCTTCATGTGGAAAGGGAAGAGAAGAAACTCAACATGAAGTCGGAGAGGCATTACTACCTTTACCTGGAGACATTCATAGCCGTGATGCTGTCGCTGTTCGCAGTATCCTCTCTCGGTCTGCTGTGGATTCTAATCGAGGCCACGACGCTGATATCGACATTCCTCGTCGGGTTCTATCATAACGAGCACTCCACGGAGGCCGCATGGAAGTACCTTATAATCTGTTCGGTCGGTATAACTCTGGCACTTATCGGTATCTCGCTGATATACGCCTCTACGGTCGGAATCGTAGGTGACGAATCCACAGCTCTTGATTGGAACGTCCTCGTATCTGTCGCATCTCAGTTGGATCCGGCCCTCGTGAAGACGGCCATGGTCCTGGTCATCGTCGGATTCGGCACCAAGGCCGGTTTCGCCCCTATGCACACGTGGCTTCCGGATGCTCACAGCCAAGCTCCGACGCCGGTAAGTGCGTTGCTTTCTGCAGCTCTGCTGAACTGCGCGATGTACGGTATCCTGAGATTCTATGTGATATCGGAGATCAACATACCCGGTTTCGCACAGACGCTTCTGCTCATATTCGGATTCATGTCCTTGTTCATAGCGGCCATGTTCATCCTCTCGTCGAAGGACATGAAACGTATGCTGGCATATTCTAGCATAGAGAACATGGGCCTTATTGCGATAGGATTCGGCATCGGCACCGAACTCTCGATCACCGCATCGTTGTTCATGGTCATGGCCCATTCGCTGACCAAACCGATCCTCTTCTTCTGCGCGGGCAACATACTTCAGGCCTATGACACGAAGGACATGGGGTCCGTCAGGGGACTGAGGGCGGCAATGCCGTTCACCTCGTTCATGCTGATACTCGGAACACTTGCAATAACAGGCCTGCCGCCATTCGCAGTGTTCCTCGGAGAGTTCTCTCTCCTCATGTCGTCCATAGACGCGGGATTCTGGTGGATGGCCGTTATAATGATCGTTCTGCTGCTGATCATATTCGCAGGATTCATACTTCATATATTCCCGATGCTCGGGGGAGAGCCAGAGAGGTCGGTATCGGAGATGAAGGGAGCTACTCGCATGCTGCCTCTGATCATTCTCGGCGGAGCGGTCCTGTTATTCGGTCTGCTGATGCCCGACAGCATCATGAACGGATTCACTTCCATTGCCGGGCACATATTCGGAGGTGCATTATGACCGGCGTAACGCAATTCTCATTCGACCGTTTCTACGAGACGGTGTACTCGATGCTGCAGGAGGGCTACGGGCTCGTATGCATGTACGCTTCCGAACCGGGGGATGTGCCCGGATCGATAGATGCCGTATTCCGCAAAGGCGGGGACCTCAGGGCGATCAGGGCCGACATATTCTCCAAGGAGTATCCTTCGCTGTCCGCATTGTCACCCCTGATAGTTCCGTATGAAAGAGAAATGAAGGAGATGAACGGCCTCAGACCCAGCGGATTTAAAGAATCGGGTCCGCAGAGGATAATGTGGGAATACGTCAACGGCCATCCGCTTCAGAAGGGTGAACTTCCAACCGAGAGACGTTATGTACCCATACCGAACAACTTCGTGAGCGGAGAGGGTGTGTTCGAGATACCTGTCGGGCCAGTTCATGCGGGAGTCATCGAGCCGGGACATTTCAGATTCTCTGTAGCAGGAGAACCGATACTCAAACTCACAACTCATCTGGGATACACATACCGCGGAGTGGAGAGGTTGCTGGAGACATCAGCAGCCAAGGATAATACCAGACTTGTCGAAAGGATCGCAGGCGACTGTTCCGTGGCGAATTCGCTCTCTTACGCCCATGTTATGGAGGAGGGCACCGAGATACCGATGCGTGCCAAGCTTCTCAGGGTCATATTCGCGGAGCTGGAGAGGATCTATTGCCACATATCAGATATAGGGGGGATGGCCACAGATACCGGGTTCTGCGTTCCGGCAGCTTTCGGAGCAGGACTTAAAGAGAAGTCGCTCAGGCTCAACGAGATCATCGGCGGGCACAGATTCCTTATGGGATCCATCGTTCCCGGCGGCGTACGCAGGGACATCTCCGATGACAGCCTGGAAGAGATCAGGACGCGCATCCTGAAAGTCGGATTCGATCTGGAAGAGCTCCTGGGAATGCTGAACGACTCGGTCTTCTTCATGGACCGCGTAGAGACCACAGGTGTCCTGTCCAACAGCGATGCCCTCGCTGTCAGGGCGGTCGGCGTGGCCGCCCGCGCCAGCGGCGTGGCCTCGGATGTCAGAACGGATATGCCGTACGACGCATACGGCGAACTGGGGCACAAGCTCGTAACGCGCGAGAAGGGCGACGTTTACTCCAGACTCTGCGTCAGAGCGGACGAGATCGTCGAATCCACCAGTCTGATAAGCCAATGTCTGGACAAGCTCGAGGACGGACCGCTGAGAACGAAGGTCGATGTGAAGGACGGTACGCACATAAGCATCGTCGAAGCTCCGCGCGGAGAATTGATGCATGCGGCCCGCATAGTGAACGGGAAGGTCTGGAGATACAAGATCAGGGACCCATCCTTCGTTAATTGGATCGCATTCGAGCATGCGTTCGGTGGCAATATCGTTCCGGATTTTCCGCTGATAAACAAGAGTTTTTCATTATCCTATTCGGGGAACGATCTGTGAGGTGCTGAATGTACGAGAAAAGCGTCAGGAACATGATATCGGATATGAAGCCCACCGAGTCGTATGGGGCGATGTCGGATGATAGACTCATGATGCCGATGGCCGACCCGGTTTGCGACATGTGCGGCAAGTGCGCCGCTGCATGTTCCGGAAAGGCGATATCCGTCGGAGAGACATGGTCCGTGGACCTTGGAAAATGCCTGTTCTGCAGGGACTGCTACGATTCGTGCGTCCACATCACGCCGATACCGGCGCCCAACTATGTGTTCAGGAAAGAGGATCTCGTATTCACTCCCAAGGACAGGGACAGGAAGATCGAGGGACACATCGACCCGAAAATTGCCAAAAGATTGGGGAATTCCATAGCCATCAGAGAGCTGGACACCGGTTCATGCAACGCATGCGAATCCGAGATCAACGCCATGTCCAACAAATACTACGACTGCTCGAGATTCGGTATCAAGTTCGTCGCGTCGCCAAGACACGCCGATATGCTCCTTGTTACCGGTCCGATGACCAGGAATATGCTGGAAGCGGCGAAGAAGACCTATGACGCTGTTCCGGAACCAAAGATCGTGGTCGCATGCGGCACATGCGCCATATCCGGCGGGTTGTTCGTAAAAGGAGATGTCGTCGGCAAAGGCATAGACGAGACGCTGCCTGCTGATATCTACATAGTCGGCTGCCCGCCGTCGCCCGGAAGGCTGGTTGTCTCGCTGATAGACGCCTTCGGGCTACGTCACTGAACGACGATGACGACGCATTTCGCACTGCGTATCACTTGATCGGATACGCTGCCGACAAGGGCCCTGTCGAAAAGGCTCTTGTCGGAACGGCCCACGATGATGGTATCCGCTCCGAACCTTTCGGCAGCATCCAGAATTCCTTTCGCGGGCGTTCCGGATTCCAGGACCACTTGGGCATCGGCCCCCTCGGACTTTGCCTTCTTCAGTGCTCCTTCCATATAGGCATTCACCTTTTCCATTTCCACTTCAACGTCCAGTTTGTCCTTGGACGTTATCATGGATAGGATATACAGGTGCTCTTTGTAGACCTTCGAGTGCTGTATCGCATATTCGAGAGCTTTCTCAGTATGCTCCATTCCGTCGTAGGCTACCAACGATGTCATCGTCACCTTGTATAATGCATGATTATTTACTTTTTATCAGACATTCGATCGCAGTACGTTTTTATGAAGATCATTCAGGGTGATGATCCTGCATCCTTTGCTCTCGTAGTACTGTAACATTTCTGCAATCTTAGTCTTGTCGTAACTCGTGACGCAGTCAGAAAGCACATTCACGCTGTAATTCGCTTTACGCATGTTGTAGCAGGTGGATTTGACGCATGCGACGGCGTCCGCTCCCGCTATGTAGAAATCGCATATCCCGTTCTTGTCAATGAAATCCGAAAAACCTTCACTGGTCAGAGCGTTCCCTTTGTATTTCGTGAAGATGTTGTCAGATGCAATCTTCATTTCTGGAGCGAATTCCGCCCCTGGCGTACCGTGCTTGAACGTTCTTGTTCCATCTGAAAGATTCTCGTGCCTGATGTAGACGACGGCAATCTCGTTCTTCACCGCCCAGTCGATCGCCTTGTTGATGTTGCCTACGACATCCTTGTAATTCTTCGTGATGTCGTTCTGGATGTCGATCACGACCAACGCTTTCTCTTGCATGATATCTTCCGTTTGATAGAAATGGTCTGTTCGTTCTTATTTGTTACAGGATCTAGTGTCCTATAAAGCGATTGTTCACAGGAATTTTCTTTTCTGATGTTCGATTTATCGGACATTCTCTCGCGGGCACAGAATTATTGAAGCGTATCCGCACGCATTAATAATTAGGTTATAAAATAGAATTCAGACGATTCTATCAAAAATTTATGTTATAGAATAAATTATAGTGTAATCATCTTTGAAAGTTAGTTTATAACATAAATTTAAATCAACATTATGCATATTGTAGTCTATGCCAAAGAAATTTGTCATGCGGAGAGGTTATCTGTCGAAGCTTTCTGCTTTTCGCGACAAGAACGACATCGTCAAGGTTGTGACCGGTGTACGCCGTTGCGGTAAATCAACACTGATGAGGCAATTCATGGATATCCTGAAGAAGGGCGGGGTGCCCGATAAAAAGATAATATGCGTCAATTTAGAGGACCCCGAATATTTTGGCATCAGAACAGGCGACGATCTTGCGTCTGTTTTGTTCCCCATGGTCGGAAAGGGCGAGGGAACATATGTGTTCCTGGACGAGGTCCAGAGAGCCGACGGATGGGAGCGTTTAGTGAACTCTCTGGCATCCGGAACCGAGGCGGACGTATACATCACCGGAAGCAACGCCCATCTTCTCTCTTCGGAGCTGTCCACCTATCTCACGGGCAGATACGTCAGCATAGAGATGCTGCCTCTGTCATTCGCCGAATGGAAGGAGCTTTACGGCAGCGAGGTGGATGAACAGACCGCGATACGTCGCTACATGGCTTACGGCGGCTTCCCCGCCATAGATCCGTCCATGGATGACGAATCCATCAAGATCATGTTACGCGACCTGTATGCTTCGGTAGTGAAATGGGATATCGCTTCCCGCGGGCAACTGCGTAACGCCGAAGAACTCGATCGTTTGATGAGATACCTTATGGAGAATATCGGCAACCCGCTGTCCATGAACAATATCGTCGACGGTCTCGGAGCCAGCAGGGATCTCATAGACAGATACATGAATCTCATGAGAGAGGCGTTCCTGGTCTACCGCGCCGACAGATACGACATCGTATCTTCTGCTTTGAGTCCTTCGCCGAAGTATTATGCGATAGATCCGGGGCTGAGGAGCATGGCCGTCGGTTTCACACAGAAGGATGCCGGCCGCATACTGGAGAATATCGTGTACCTTGAGCTGATAAGGCGCGGGAACGCGGTCCAGATAGGAAAATACAATGCAAAGGAGATCGATTTCGTCGTATATCCAGCAACCGGTGGCAAGCAATACTATCAGGTGTGTCTGTCAATGACCGACGAATCTGCGGCAAAAAGAGAATTGAGCGTTCTGAAATCACTGAACGATAGTTTTCCGAAGACAGTATTGACGCTCGACCCCGTAGTGAAGCATTACGATGAGAGCGGCATAACGATCCAATCGGTCACGGAATGGCTTCTCGAATCAACTCAGATATGATACGGTTCGGTGATACATCATCTGTTGGATCCGGGAACCTCGTTCAGCTGCCTCTGCAGAGCATCCAGGAATCTGCAGGCATGCTCCCCGTCCATCTGGACGTGGTGGAATGTGAGCGAGATCTTAAGTTGTTTCCCGAACAAATGCGAGGTGTATTTTCCCCACGCGGCGAACGGATTGTCGAAGATCCCCGAGTACATATTGACGATGCCGTCTATCTCGTATTTTACGAGGGCGGAGACGCCGATCAACGCCATATCATCGCTCTGAATGCTGCTGCATCTGCGGGCCGCCTCAGCCGTCGTATCGACATATGATCTTTGGAATTCGTCGAGATCGTCGAAGAACGGGATGTCGCAGTAGTCGATCACGCCATTGTCGTTCTTCACCGTCATGCTGATCCCAAGTTTGTCGTACCTGTACATCTTCTTGTGTACGATCATGGTCATGAATTCCGGTATCTCCGATGCGGCCTTTCCGAGGCAGTAGCACATCAGCATGTTCAGCCTGCGCCCGCTCTTTTTGCTGTATCTTACGATCTTGGTGACATCCAACGTCCTCATGATGGTGACCGTCGGTTGAGGGGCATCTATGAAGTAGGAATAGCTCTGAGCTCTGGACGTCTTCATCGGATCGATTTCGGTACGCATATTATCGCCTCTTTAGGACTTTTATGACTATAATAACGGGTTTATCCATTCGAACGTCGGATGCATCCTTTTGACATCCGACGGGAGCACGGTCCGCAGCGATATCCAACGCTGTCTTCGTCCTTCTGCCCTGTTCGTGTATGTTCATCAACGATATCGGTGTCAATCATTTTATCATTATCATGATGATTTTCAGATAGGATTTGTATCACAGCCGCTTTTGTGATCGGTGTATCTGTCCTGGCGGTCCAGTATGATCATCATCAGGATCTCTGCCGATAATAGAATCGGGTGCGACTGTCAGTCTGTAATACGAACGACAGTTTCAACAGATGCCTTGCAGTACGGATCAATCTCTCAGCGACGTGATCGGTATCACCATTACGCCATCAGATCTCATATAACTCCCCCCGGCCAGTCCGCTGATCACACCGAGGATATCGGGTCTCTTTTCGAACGAATCCGCTATTTTCAGTAATTTTGCAGATGCTTTGTCGATCTCCTCCGATCCGAGCTTTATCTCGAACGCCCCCCATTTGCCGTCAGGCATCTCAATCACGGCATCTATCTCTTTTCCGTTCTCGTCCCTGTAATGGAATAATCTCCCATCATTGACCCTGGCGTAAATCTGAAGGTCCCTTTCGCACATGGCCTCAAAAAGGAATTCGTATGTTCTCAGGTCCCTCATGAGCATCTCCGGTGTCAACCCCATTGCAGCGATGGACAAAGACGGATCTACGAGATGTCTCTTCGGAGCTTTGCCGACACGTACCGACGAACGCAGATTGCAACTGAAGGCAGGCTGATCCGCTGTAAGGAATATGCGGTCGATCAATTCGCGATATTTAGCCAATGTCAACGGAGATATGGACTCTTCATCGTTCTCGACCATGTCTCTTATGATCTGTTTATCACTGACGACAGTGCTTTCGTTGCGAGCTAACGACCTGAAATACATTTTCAGCTTCAGCAGATCGAGGGACGAATCGGTGAGTCTGGGAATATCTTCTTCCAGACTTTTCACCACATATTCTCTGTTACGTATGATCGCGCTGCGGATATCGATGCCTATAAGGTCCGGCCATCCTCCGCGTACGGTGAGATCTATCAGGCTTCTAAGGTCTGTTTTATTAATCTCGACTGGGATTTTTCTCTCAGAGATGATCCCAGAAAGAGAGACCGAGCCGTCAGAATCCCCTGATTCGAAAAGTGACATCGTACGCAGGTTGATATCTCCTATCCTACCCACGCCTGTGTGCATCCTGCCCTCCTTCGGAGGGATCGAGGACCCGCACAGGATATACTTCCCCTTTCCAGGGTTTTCATCTACGTCCGTTCTTACTGCCCCCCATATCGCAGGGATATCCTGCCACTCATCAATCAGATGGGGTTCTTCACCTGAAAGTATCAAAGTCGGATCTGTCCTGTATAGCTCCAGCAGTTTTCTCGTTTCGGCTGATTGGAGACATGTTTCGCTTTTTGCATGGTTCCTGGAGGTCCAGGTCTTTCCGCAATATTTAGGGCCGCGAATGCTGACAGCTCCGAATGCTTTGAGATACTCGTCGATCGTGCTGTCGATCAATCTTTTTCTATAGCCTTTCGGCGTCAGCGTTGTCATCAGCCGAATAAAGGTGTTGCAGACTATAACGTTTTCGTGTAACTGAGTTATACGTTTTCGTATAACTGAGTTGTACATTTTCGTGATATTTATTTTCAATTGTAATTGATTGGATCAGAGTTCCCGTAGAACAACCCGTCCATCGCTCCGAGGA
>CAZXIY010000035.1:4606-12588 GCA_964640935.1 uncultured Methanomassiliicoccales archaeon | reverse complement strand
TCTTCCTCCCTCCGATCGCCAATACCGCCGAACCGTACGCCGCCGTCGCCGCCGCGGCATGACCGCTGGGGCATGACAGTCCGCCTGCCCCCTTCATCGATGACGGATCGGGTATTATGCGTTCGTCGATCTGCCAGGGACGGGGGACGCACAGCACGCCTTTCAGAGCCACCGCGACGACGGACGAGAATATCGTGCAGAACGACATCAGCATACCGGACCGTTTGTCCGAGCACCAGAGGAACCAGACGGCGATCGCCATAGGTATTCCGAGATAGACGATCTCCGAGGAGAATGCCGATATTATGTCGTTGACGATCTGCGGAGCGGATTCCCTGATGCCCTGAAGAGCGTACAGCGTGTCCGTCCAGATCATGCTGCGACGATTGGCGTCCCCTGTGATATATTCTCCGAACCTTCTGTTCCGATGAGAAATACCGTTTAATACCGTTCCCGCAATCCGCTGACATGGATCTGAACGACGAAGGAACGAAGAAAAAGGTCCTGGCCGTACTCGTCGTGCTGGCGGCGATATCGCTCACTTATCTCGTATGGTCGGCATTCTTCGCGTAAGCGAAATTTCTACAAAGGTCAGATGACTGGGAGTTTCATCCTGTCGCTCAGCGACGCGACCCCGACATACAGGAAGAGCACCGTCGCAATAAGACAGAATACACCGCTCGCGACCGCCGTACCGTCGCTTGCGGCCCCCATGAGATATCTGCATACGACGTTCAATCCGGTGGACAGCATGGCAAGAGCCAGGATGTATGATCTGTCATTCATCAAGAGACAAAGTGCCGCAAGTATGACGTAGCCGGCGACGAATATTATCATGGCAAAATCCTGTGTCGATGTCAGGCTGACTTCGGCAGCAAGGACGAACATGAGTCCGTTCACGATCATCAGGACGGCGGACAGCTTTCCGCCGTACAGATAGGCTATAAGAAGACCTATCGCAACGAGAACTGTGCCGCCGTACAGCCTGAACGCGTTCATGCTGTGGAGGCTGAACGAATCCGGCGTAAGGCAGAGGCCCGCGACCGCTAACATCAGCAGTCCCGTAATCACATATCCCGTAGGCGATAGGACGTCCTTGTCGTTGGTCACGGGCGGAAAATCGCGCATCTTGATTATAAAATCGATTGTTCGCGATGCGGTCATTCCGTCTTATGTTTTACCTGTCTCTTGAGTCTCCTTCCCCTCATGGGCTTGGACTCGTTGGATGTCATTACATTGACCATCGTGCGTTTGGTGCTTACATTGCCGATCGTGCCTCTCGTCGCCCGGTCCAGCTCCTTCTGGGATATCCCCAGTTCGAGGAGTTCGTTGCGGACCTTTTCGGCCTTCTCGTGATGCTTCATGTTCAGGAGCACGAGATACGAGTGGGCGACGGACATGAAGAACATCTCGTTCGCATCGCTGTCGCGGGCAAGATCCAGCAAAAGGACGTATGCCCCTTCGATATCCGAAAGAAGATCGTCGTAATCGTTGGGATCGCGCACCATGGATCTGAACATATATGCCTGTGCCAGATTCTCTTTCAGACGCTTATCCTTGGTCTCCGCGGACACCATTATCGGTATCGCTATGTCCATGTCGTCCATCAGCTCCTTGGAGGGCCCCTTGCCGGACGACTGCTGATATTTGGCCCGGTTCATGATCGCATACGCATATGCCAGACCGCCCTTGGACGGTTCTTTGACCGTGACGATCGCTTCGTCGAGCATGGATGCCGCTTTCGCGGGATCGCCGCCCCTGGCCTCCGCCTCCGCCAAAGATCCCATGGAATCGGTGAGCTCGATCAGCCTCGTCTCCGTGATCTGATCTCCGGACAGAAGTCTCTTCCTTTCGGAGACGGCCTTCTCAAGGTACTCTTTCGATTCTGCCGTGTTGTTGTTCTTTCCCGATATGACCCTCAAAGAATCGTAAACGGTGGCGAGAAGGTACGGATCGCTGCCGTGATCCCCGTCGGAATAGCATTCTTCGATGATCGCCTTGGCATCCAGAAGGCTCTTCTCCGCGTTGACGAAGTCCTTCCTCATGGTGCACAGGAAACTGTAATTGACCTTCAGCGATGCCGCCTGCAGGTCCTTAGAATCTCCGACATAGTCCAGGCCTTTCGAGTAGATCGCCGCCGCGGCCGCGAAATCCCCGCGTGCTATCGCATATGTGGAACAGACCGCTATCTGATCGAGATATCTGTCGCGCATCTTCTTGTGGCCTTTTCTGGAGAGGTCGTACATTATGTCCAGAACGTCGGACGCTATGTTCTCGGCCTTGACCTCGCGGCCGGTGCCGTTGTACGCGGCCGCCAGATCCGAGAGTGCTTTTATGATGTCCTTCTGCCTGGAATATTCATCGTCGTATTTCGACGATTTGACTTCATCCAGATGTGCCAGAGCATCTCTGACGCTCATCTCCAGCTCGTAGTACTCGCCTGTGTCGGCCGTGACCGTCTGTATGTCGCCGTTGGGCAGGAAATCCATTATTATCCTTGTCTCGCCGCATTTGGGGCACGCGATCAGCGTGTCGTATCCGGGGCATAGTTCCGCCGGTCCGCCGCATTTGGGGCACGTGTACCCCGCTTTCCGAGCATCGTCCTGCATCTCGATCATCCGCCACCGTATCCCGAGATAACGATATTAATTGTACGGCCGGTCATTCCATCTCGATCGCGTTGCAATGGAACGGATCCACCCAGAGTATGTAGGGTATCCAATCCTTCAGCGGGAGCGTGCATGCATACGTCGGCGTATAGAAATCCCTCACGGGCTTCGTCATCATGAAGGCCATGGCGCTGACGAGGACGACGAACATTAAGATCGGACCGATATTGAAGATATCCCCGTTCAGGGATCTCAGACCCGCTTCGCTCAGAACGAGTATCACGAGGTACAGTATCGTCATCCTCATCATCCTCGCCCACGCCCGTCTGTTGCCGGATGTCAGCCAGAATGCCGTCAGAAGGAAGTTCAGATACAGGACGAACAGCACGAGCATATACAGCAGGCAGAGAAGAGTGTCCCAGGCACTGAAATAATCGAACGCTCTGCTGAACTGATAGAAGAGGCGGATGAAGTAGTACACAGCGAATAAAAGCACCACCGGGCCTATCAGCGCCAGGTACTTCGGCACCTTCTTCCCGTATTCGGTGTACTTGGACGAGTCCCACATCTTCCTCGGTACGAAATCGCGTGAATACTACTTTATCCTCTCCTTCGGATACGGTCGCATGAGCGAAGCGTCCAAGGAGGCGGGCAACAGGATAGTACGCTGCGCCTGCAGATCGGAGACGTCGGACTTCATAATCAATCCGCTCGTTCTGCTCATCGCTCTGATCTCGTATCTAGTATTCGCGATATACTACATGATCATAATCAGGCAGATCGATATCCAATACGGACTGCCCTGGCACATGTCCGTGGCCGTCTATCTTCTCGCTCTCATCGGGATCCTTCTCGCAATGGTGATCTATTACTTCATCCTCTTCAGGAACGAATCCCATTCGAAGAGGGAGGCGTCCATGAGGGGATACATCATCGACTATCTGTCCGTGAGATACGCCGAAGGCGGATTGGATCTTGGGCCGATAGACGATCTGAGACGTATGGACTCGGAGATCCGCGGAGAAGAACATACCGTGCCTCTGAAGAAAACGGCATACCTTCTGCTCATTCCCGCGGCGGTCCTGATCATATCCCTGTTCGTGGTGCCGATGAAGACGCATCTTGGCGAGGTGACCGTCATCATGATGATCGAGATGCTCGCCATAGGGCTGATCATCACCCCTTCGGCCACCTCGTTCCCGCACGGACACGAAGAGAGGTACATACCGTTCCACAGAGCTGTGACGGATGCCTGCAAGAGGATCGGCATGGATGTCCCGGAATTCTCCGGAACGACGACAGAACTCGATCCCAGGAAGCTCTCGTACATAACGGTCGCAACATTGGGTCTTGCTTCGATTTACTGGAGCTGCGTGCTCATCGTACAGATGAACCACCACTTCATCGCCCACAGGATTTCCGACAACGGGTTCGTGGAGAGCATGTGGGTCTGCGAGACCGGGCATACGATACAGGAGGGCGGTCTCAAGCCGATCCCGGCCAAGAACAAACTCCTGTTCTACGGGGACCGCCATAAGCGGTGATTAAATGCCGTAAATCGATTACAATCTCATGAATAAGGATTCCAAGCTGATCGCAATTGCGATCGTGGCTGTCCTATGCGTAGCGGCCGTCGCCGCGTACGCGACGTATCTTACAGATGACAGCAAGACCGAGGAGGCCGACATCGTCGGATATTGGCACCAGGTCTATTACAGCGGTTACAGGGACGGCGTATACGCCTGTTCGGACGACGAACCGTACAACGTGTACGAGTACGATATACAGGTGGACGAATGCCGCGACGGCGTGTTCAACGGCGTATACTGCGGCGTTGCCATGTCCGGGGCCTACACCGACGGGAAGATCATGTTCGCCGGAGTATACGGCGACCATAAAGTATTCTTGGAAGGCAAGGTGTCCGACGGACGCATATATGCGTCAACGACAGACAGATCCGACGGATCCGTCAGGGTGTTCTATTGCATCTACTCCATGGATCCAGAGGACAAACCGACTCAGGGGAAGTCCACCGATATCTCCGGGAACTGGCTGTCGTACGATGCGGAGAGCGTCACGAAGAACGGCGTCTCCGAGCTGTCCGGCAACGAATTCATCGTCAGCGAACAGAAAGGCCATTCATTCATAGGTACGATGCAGCAGCAGGTCGGGGCCGAGATAGTCAGCGTCGACATTGCCGGCGCGTTCACCGATTCCCGCACGGACGGATATCTGATCGGCTACATGGCCGCAAAGGACGTCAATTGGATCGTTTACACCGACGGAAGATCCGTCTTCCTGCGTGTAACGCTGATAGGCGAGACGGACGAAACGAAAGATCTCATATCGTCGGTGAACAGATCCTACACCCGCGACGGGACGCCGGCGGACGAGAATGTTATGGACCTCGCCGGACAGACATGGCATATGAAGACCTCCTCCCAGGCTACCCCGGCGAATGATACCTCGTCATCGTATATCGAGAGATGGTACACGAATTACAGCATAACATTCACAGAACAGTACGGCCCGCATGTCATCGGAAAGGCGACCTACGGTCTGACGGACTATGCTTTCGCCGGAACCGTTTGCGGATCCAACATCGACATCATGTTCGATTACGATACCATGACATACGCGTTCGCAAGCATCAGTGACGATACGCTCTGCCTGCGCGAATTCGACTTTTCGGAATCGTACGGCAACATCGCATGCGTCAGCTACTTCACCAAGGACACCGGGATATGCGAGAACCCGATCGGACATTGGTACAGCCTCATGGACTACGGTATGCTGGACGACGGCACATTCGTCCTTCAGACCAACGGCGGGGCGGACAGGAGCCACCTCTATGGATTGGAAATACTGTCGTTCGACAACAATCTGTTCCACGGCACATTCGGCGGATATCAGATGGCCGGAACGTACTACTCCGGCACGATGTCATTCTCGGTCGGGATGGCTGACGGCGTGATCGTCTCGTTCACCGGCACTATGAGCAACGACCGCGTCCTGGACTCGGTCGAGGTGTATACGCATCCAGACGGAAAGATCGATATCTGGCAGGGCGTGTATTCCCTCGACAACATCAGAGGATCGAAGATCCTGGAAGGCAGAGGGGTTGCGGGGAACTGGACGTCGCCGGACGGATATTCCTTCGTCTACGACGGAGAGGTCAAGGAACTGGTCGGGAAGAAGATGACCTTGGAATACCACAACAACTTCCTCACCGGGACGATGGAACAGCAGGTCAACGAAGTCCTTGTCGAGAAGGATGTGAAGGGCGTGCTGTACATGAACACGAATGACGAGATCGCAGGCCTGATCATTGACGACACGGGCATTCGCTATACCATCACGATGTACGAAGGCACCTTGTTCCTGTCCTCCGTGGATCCCGATGATTCCGAATCGGCTTTGAAGATGACCGCCTGCGAACGCATATACACGAAGGACGGATCGACGCCCGAGACCCCCGAAGCGACGCCCGTGCTGAAAGGTACGACCTGGAAGTCCGGACCATGCCATGCCATCACGCAGAACGGGGCCAGAGTAGTACTGAATGACCCGATGACCATAACCATCACCGACCAATACAAGAATACGTTCGTCGGAACGATGTCGGATTCGGACAGTTCGTACAAGATATATGGGTGCATATTGCCGGATCTCAACGGGACCGTCATGATCTCCGACGAGGACGGGGAGATAATGACCGCATACATCATCGACGGCGAGATGCATATGCTGTCCTCCAGTACCTTGGACAGCGGCAATATATCGATGGGCGTAAGCTATGTGTACGAAAAGATCTCCGAATGACGGGGGAGCAATCCCCCGCATCTCTTTTTCATCACATTAGTGCAGCTACAGCCACAACTGTGTTCTCTAGACGCTAAAGAGCTCTCACCGTGCAATCGGTATGAGTACTGTTAAAGCATTCGCTGCCCAATTGCCTGACGTTGGAAGTCAGGCCATAACAAGAACACAGTTCTTGAGAAATAAAACAAAGAATGACCCGCGGAGCCGGATATACCGGCGCCGCGAGAATATGTTTCAGAGACCGAGCTTCTTTCTGAGCCTGGATCTCTTCTCCACGCCCACGCCCGCTTCGCTGTCGAGTTTGACGAGGCATTCCCTTTCCTCGTCGGTGACCTTCTTCGGAACGTCTATCCTCACGCGGACGAACAGGTCGCCGCGCGTAGAGCTGTTGATCCTCGGAAGACCTTTGCCGGGTATCCTGAGGACCGCACCGACCTGAGTTCCCGCCGGTATCTTCAGCACGGCGGTCTCTCCCTCGAGGGTCTTCACGGGAGCATCTCCTCCGAGAACGAGCTTCGGATATGTCGTCGTGACTCCGGTCCAGAGATTGACGCCGTCGCGCTCGAAGACCTTGTCGGCCTTGACATGCATGACCACGTACAGATCGCCGGACGGTCCGCCGTTGTTCCCTGCGTCCCCGGCACCGGGGACCCTTATCCTCGCATCCTCATCGATGCCTTTGGGAACGTTGAGCTCCACCTTGGACGTCTTCTGGATGTGTCCGAGACCGCGGCAGTTGTCGCACTTCTCGATGGCCGAACGTCCTTTGCCGTGACATACTGGGCATTCGGATATGGAGGCCATCTGTCCGAACGGGGTCCTGCGGACGACCTGTACCTGTCCGCGGCCTCCGCACTGCTTGCAGACCTCGACCTTTCCGCCCTCTGCCCCGGTGCCGTTGCATTCGGGGCACGATACGGTGTGCGGAACGGTAAGCTCCACCTGCTTGCCGTTCAGCACATCCAGGAGCGTGATCTCCAAGTCGTACCTGAGAGACTCCCCCGCGCTCGGCGCGTTGCGGTTCTGCTGCCTGGAACGGCCGCCCCCTCCGAAGAACGATCCGAAGAGGTCGCCGAATATATCGCTGACATCATCCTGGTGGGTGAAGTCGTCCCAGCTGAACCCTCCGCCGCTGAACTGCTGGTTGACCCCGGCGTGACCGTACTGATCGTAGGTCTTGCGCTTATCGGCATCAGAAAGGACCTCGTAGGCCTCGGAGATCTCCTTGAATTTCTCCTCGGCGACCTCCTTCGGCTCTTTCGAGACGTCCGGGTGATACTGACGCGCGAGCTTGCGGTACGCGCTCTTTATCTCGTCGGGTGTTGCGTCCTTCGCGACGCCCAGCACTTCGTAGTAGTCTCTCTCCATGTTCACTCGTCATCCACTATCTTGTAATCGGCGTCGACGAAGTCGCCGTCCTTCTTACCGTTGCCTTTGGATTCCTGGCTCTGCTGACCCTGTTGCTGCTGCGCTCCGGGATCCGCTCCGCAGTTGCATCCGCCCTGCTGACCGCCGGCCTGCTGTTGCTGCTGGTAGATCTTCTGGGATATG
>CAZXIY010000035.1:0-4506 GCA_964640935.1 uncultured Methanomassiliicoccales archaeon | reverse complement strand
TCCGCCCTGCTGACCGCCGGCCTGCTGTTGCTGCTGGTAGATCTTCTGGGATATGGGCTCCATGGCCTTGTAGACGGCCTCCATCTTCTTCTTGATGTCCTCCGTGTCATTGCCTTTGCGAGCCTGCTCGAGATCGCTGAGAGCGGCCTCTACTTTGGACCTCTCCTCGTTGCTGACCTTGTCGCCGAGCTCCTCGAGCGATTTCTTCACGGAGTACGCGGCCGTCTCGGCCTGGTTCTGAACTTCGATGTTCTCGCGCTTCTTCTTGTCGGCGTCGGCGAACTGCTCCGCCTGCTTGACCATGTTGTCGATGTCGTCCTTGCTGAGCTTGTTGGACGATGCGATGGTGATCTTCTGCTCTTTGCCGGTGCCTTTGTCCTTGGCAGTCACATTGATGATGCCGTTCGCATCGATATCGAAGGTGACCTCGATCTGAGGGATACCGCGGCGTGCCGGCGGTATACCGTCGAGCACGAATTTGCCGAGCGAAGTGTTGTCGGCCGCCATCTCCCTCTCGCCCTGGACCACATGGATCTCCACCGACGGCTGGTTGTCGGCCGCGGTCGAGAACACCTGTGATTTCCTGGTCGGGATCGTGGTGTTCCTGTCGATGAGCTTGGTAGATATTCCGCCGAGGGTCTCGATACCGAGAGAGAGCGGCGTGACATCCAAGAGGAGGACGTCCTTGACGTCCCCTGAAAGGACCGCACCCTGTATGGCCGCGCCCATTGCGACGCATTCCATCGGGTCGATACCGCGCTGGATCTTGGGTCCGACGATGTTCTCGACGAAGTTCTGGACGATCGGCATCCTTGTGGGGCCGCCGACCATGATGATCTTGTCTATGTTGTCGACCGTAAGGTTCGCATCCTTCATTGCCTGCGTGATCGACGTCTTGCAGCGGGATACGATGGGTTCGACGATCTCCTCGAGCTTTGCGCGGGTGATCGTTCTTACGAGGTGCTTCGGACCTGTCGAATCAGACGATATGAACGGGAGGTTGATCTCGGTCTGCATCGTCGTCGAGAGCTCGATCTTCGCTTTCTCGCATGCCTCGCGGACCCTCCAGAAGGCCATGTTGTCCTTCGAGAGGTCGATCCCGGTCTCTTTCTGGAATTCGCCGATCACGTATTTCGTGAGGGCCTCATCCATATCGGAGCCTCCGAGCTTGGTGTCTCCGGATGTCGAGAGCACCTCGAACACTCCGTCGCTGAAGTCCATGATGGTCACATCGAGGGTTCCGCCTCCGAGGTCGAACACAAGGATCTTCTGAGCTGTCTTGCCTTTGTCGAGACCGTATGCCAACGCGGCCGCCGTGGGCTCGTTGATGATACGTACGACATCGAGACCCGCGATCGCACCCGCATCCTTCGTTGCCTGCCTCTGGTTGTCGTTGAAGTAGGCCGGGACGGTGATGACCGCCTTGTCGATGGTCTCTCCGAGGTATGCTTCCGCATCCCTCTTGATCTTCTGGAGGATGAACGCCGATATCTGCTGGGGCGTGTACTCTTTGCCGAGCGCGGTCACCTTTTCGGATGAGCCCATCTTCCTCTTTACGTTCTTGATCGTTCCGTTAGGATTTGTGACGGCCTGCCTTCTCGCCGGCTCTCCGACGAGGAGCTGTCCGTCCTGTGTGAATGCTACGTATGATGGGAAGGACTTGCCTCCGACCGATGTTCCCTCTGCGCTTGGGATCACCGCGGGCCTACCGCCTTCCATAACAGAGGCGGCAGAGTTGCTTGTTCCCAGATCTATTCCTATTATTCTTGACATATTTACTCACCTGCTGCTGATTTATCTTCTGTTTTCTCTGTCTTCCTGGTCACTTTGACCTTGGAGTACCTGAGGACCTTGTCCCCTATGCGATACCCTTTCTGGAACACCTGGGCGATGTTCCCGTCCGTATCTCCCTCCTCCACGCACAGAGCTTCGTGGAAGTTCGGATCGAACTTTCCGTCAGTGGCGATCTCCTTCAGACCCTTCGATTCGAGGATCTTCATGAGATTCTGGCGGATGCCTTTGACGCCTGTCACGAAATCGTTTTTCCCGTCCGCGTGCTCGAGAGCACGGTCCAGATCGTCGACTATACCCAGTAGCTCGGACATCAGATCGGCCGTGGCGAATACCTTGTATTCCTCGTTCTCGCGCTTGGTCCTCTTGCGGTAGTTGTCGAAATCCGCCTGGAGCCTCTGAGCCATCTGGAGATACTCCCCGGATTTGTTCTCGGCTTCGGCCAATTTCGTCTTGAGGCCGGCGATCTCGTCCTTCTCGTTGACAGGCTTGTCCTCTTTCTTGGCGTCTGCCTTGTCAGACTTCACAGTCATGCTGATACCTTCTGTAAACTGGGATATAATTTGTACGGGGGCGTGAGCCCCCAGTTAATGTTGTTTTCAATCGTCTTCCATCGGCATGCCGCCGGGCATTCCGCCCATGCCGCCGGGTGGGCCGGGTGGCAACGGGGATCCGCGGGAAGCGATGACATCGTCGATCCTGAGGATCATGACCGCAGCATCGGTAGCAGAGTTGATTGCCTGTTTGCCGATCCTGTAGGGTTCGATGACATTGAGCTTCAGCATGTCCTCCACCTTTCCGGTGAAGGGGTTGAGACCAGCTGTTGTCTTTCCTGCCTTGTGCTGCTTCCTCATCTCGATAAGGATGTTGAGCGGGTCGAGGCCGGCGTTCTCTGCGAGCGTTGTGGGGATGATCTCCATAGCGGACGCGAAGGCGTCTATTGCGATCTGCTCTCTTCCTCCGACGGATGCGGAGTAGTTTCTGAGTCTCATTGCGATCTCGACTGCAGCCGAGCCGCCGCCGGTGACCATCATTCCATCCTCGATCGCGACCCTTACGACGGACCACGCATCGATGAGGGATCTCTCGATCTCGTCGACGACATGCTTCGTTCCGCCCCTGATGAGAACGGACACGCTCTTCGTGCTCTTGAGCCCGCTGATGAATGTCATGTCCTCGTCCTGGACCTTCTTGACCTCGATGAGTCCTGCCTCTCCGAGGTCGGATTTGTCGAGTTCATCGATCTTGTTGATGATGTTACCGCCTGTGGATGCGGCGAGCTTCTCCATGTCGCTCTTCTTCACACGCCTGGCGGCGAAGATGCCTTCCTTCGCGAGGAAGTGCTGAGCGAGGTCGTCGATGCCTTTCTGGCAGAACACGACGTTGGCTCCGACGGACTTGACCTTCTCGACCATGCGTCTGAGCATATTCTCTTCTTCCATGAGGAAGGAGTTGAGCTTGCTCGGGTCGGTGATCTCGATCTTCGCGTCGATCTCGGTCTTCTTGACCTCGAATGCTGCGTCGATGAGCGCGATTTTCGCGTTCTTTATCGTCCTAGGCATTGCCGAGTGGACCGGTTCCTTGTCGATGATGAGCCCTTTGACGAGCTGCGTCTCTTCCATGGATGCTCCGGCCTTCTTGACCGTCTGGATGTTCTTGAGGTCGGCGGTGTATTTTCCGTCGGGTCCTTTCTCCGCGATGGTCTTGACCGCGTCCACGACAAGGTCCGAGAAGAACTCTTTCGATGTCGCGACCTGTTTGCTGATCATTGCCGTCTCGGCGATCTGTTTGAGGAGATCGTCGTCCTTGTACGACACTTTCTTCGAGATGTCGATGAGGATCTTCTGAGCTTCGGCGTTCGCCATCCTGTATCCGCTGGCGATGATCGTCGGGTGGACGTTTGCGTCCACCATGTCGATTGCCTTCTTCAAGAACTCACCGGCGAGGATGACTGATGTAGTCGTTCCGTCTCCGACCTCGGCGTCCTGTGTCTTTGCGACCTCGACCAGCATCTTTGCTGCGGGGTGCTGAACATCGATCTCTTTGAGGATCGTTACACCGTCATTTGTGATTACTACGTCGCCCATGGAATCGACAAGCATCTTGTCCATTCCCCTGGGGCCAAGGCTGCTCCTGACCGCATCGGAGATCGTTCTCGCCGCTGCGATGTTGTTGAACTGAGCGTCCTTTCCTTTGTCCCTCTTGGTTCCTTCCTTGAGGATTACGATAGGTGTGTTACCCATGCCCATTTTTCATTCCTCCATATAATGGAATACTGAACACGTTAAAGTTTGTTCTTCTATATAAACCATTCCGTGGTATCAATAAAGCTTCAGGACATACCGCACGGTGCTCCCGCCGATTCCCCTTCTTTATAATAATAAAGCGCTAGTAGAGAAGATATGATGAGAGGCACCGCCGTCCGGGGACACGGACGGACGGTACGGAATAAAGACCACCAGCCGAAGTATTTTATCGCGGACTCACGTGTCGCATACTATGGACGAGATACCTTTCGGCATCAACGGCTACCGTCTTGCAAGATCCAATCAGAATGACCGCGGATACATCCTCCTGTGCATCAGAGAGTCCATCCTGTCATCGGTAACGAATGACGAGAGGAACCTATCCGGACTGTGGGTCAAGGACATCATGGACATCGTCGAGAAGAACCTCGACGGCAAACCCCTGCCTTCCCCCGAACAGCTCGAATCC
>CAZXIY010000034.1:0-12983 GCA_964640935.1 uncultured Methanomassiliicoccales archaeon | reverse complement strand
CTCGATGATGTGTCCGTCCGGGTCGTAGAGTCTGATGACACGTTGTCTCCATTCATGTGTCTTCGGAGGGTGCACGAGTTTCGCTCCCCCATAGGCTTTAAGTTTCGATTCGAAGGAATCGATGTCATCCGTCTCGAAATACAGCTCAGCATCATTGTTACCGTATCTTACAGTTCCTTTGGGGAGATCTGCCAGCCATTCAAAATCCTCCTGTATGGCAAATCCTCCGCTGAATGTAACGTTCTTGCCCAGATCCAGTACGACGGTCTGATCAAAAAGCGACCCATAGAATTCTTCAGATACAGCGACATCTTTGACGGCCAGAAGCGTGCATTTGTATTCCATGGCCAATACAATCGATTGATACGATAAATCGGTTGCCGTCCAAAGGCAAGCCTGACGAGATGAAATGAAGAGTGGCTGACAGCGTTTCTGAGTTCCCGTACGCTTGCGCAATACAGTACAGACAGAGACGCGGGCGGACTTTACTGCCGGGTTCGGAATGGGACCGGGTGTTACCCCGCCGCTGTGGCCGTCATGCCAATATCTGCGATATCAGCATAGTATTTAATCGTTTGTACTGGCCGATAACTCGAGTGATTTTTCGTAACGTCTGTTCCTGATGAAGAGTACAGTATCAATCATGACGAGCATGATATCGAACACATAGAAGTAGAGAACATAGTTCACATCGTTGACCACGAACTTGTTGATGATACCGCATGCGTATCCGATTATTACAACGACCATGAAAAGGAAGCTCTTTCCTTTCGTGCTGCGGGAGACTATGGATTTGTAGATCGAGAATGGCCACGCGAACGCAAAGCAAAGCAACATTAGTATTTCGAACAGTCCGTAGATCATCATATCGCCACTGTTATGTTTCCTGAGACGACCAATGCGGATTCGGGATTAAAGTATGTCGTTGTATGGTATCGGCGGTCGCTCGTTATTCCGATATGGCATCAGAATAGGAAATGCATCATCACTACGGCGATCACACCGCCGATTATCCCTGTGATGCAGTTGTTCCCGTACTTGTCAATATATCCTCTGGTCTCCAGTGTCGCTCCGAGGACGCTGTCCAGAACGCATCCGATGAATCCTGCAGTAATGAGGTTGAGGATGTTGAGGTTGATCGGCGTCTGATATATCAGGGCCCATGCGATCACTGCGACGACAGTCGACGCCGCGAATGCGGCGCAGGTGCCTAAGAAGGATATACCTCCGTCGACGCCTGGCACTGTCTTTTTGAAAGTAGTGATCATACGGACCTTCTTGTCCTTTATGCCGATCTCGCTGGCGGCGGTATCGGCTGCGGCCACGGCGATTGTACCGATATATCCGGCGACCATCAGGTAATAGTACTGATCACCGGTCACGAAATTAGCTACGGCGAAAATGCAACAGGGTATTCCCACACCGAGGATGTTCTTAATTCCGCGTTCCCCGTGCCTCCCCTCCTGCAGTCCGTCATCGACCTTTTTAGACAAGCCGATGAGCGTGACAGAGAATCCGAGGACCGTGAATACAACAAGAGAGAAAAGCCATGTAGGCGATCCGAGCAGACCCACGACAAGGCCGACGGCCATGGCGCCTATGGACCCATCAACGGTGAGAAGTTTCATCTTCCAGGCCAATGCGGACAATAGCACCGAGACCACAATGGTCACAGCGATATCTATCCAGGCATCACCGAATGTCTGCATGGGGGCGTATCCGCATCGCCTATAATAAAGGGTGCGCGTGATCAACGTATCATTTCGAGGATCTTAGTCGCGTATTCCACAGCAAGATCCCTGTCGGAAAGGGGGTGGAACATGACCTTTCCCTGCGGATAAATCGTCACTTCCATCTCGTTCCAATCCATGACGATCATCATGCTATCCTTGTGTTTGACAGTGCCGAGGTCGTTAGCGATCTTTGCAGCCCTGTCCATATCGATATCCATGCTTTCGCAGGATGCTGCCATGAGGGCCTTCCCTCCGCAGAGGCGTGTGACATTGAATCTCATACAATCCTCCCCAGCAGTTCTTTAGAGTCGGAATGGAAATCCGTCAACAGGCCCTCGTTAACGATCATCATATCAGCAAGGGCCATCGTTTCGGCGAGTCCCCAGCCAATCTCGCGTTTGTCGCGTGCCTCGAATTCACCGATGTTCTTCGGTGCATCGTCGCGGGCACGTTCAACGAGTCTCTCGTATCTTGTCGCAGGCGACGAGAAGATGCCGACTATATGCACGTCATCGGTGATAGAACGGTAGGCCCTGACCTCGTCCATGCTTCTGCATCCGTCGATAAGGAAGACATCTCCGTACATCCTTTCGACCGCACGCTTGGCCCAGATGTCGAATCCGTGCCTGTCGCGCTCTGCGTTGGCGAATTGACCCGTGGTGAGATCCATGTCCTCAGGCCCTCTTTCCGAATAGGCCTCCCTGACAAGGTCGCCCATCCGCAGAAAAGGTATGCCGGCATCCCTGGCGACGGTGAGGAACTCCTCTTTTCCGGCGCCGGGCATGCCGGCAACGATGATGAGCCTCATGATATCAGAGCAGATTGTCCGATATGTTGGTCAGGCATCTCTCGCAATACATGCACCTGAGCACAGGGGGTTTGCGGCTGACGACATCGAATTCAGGTTCTACTGGCTCCCCCATATTGGTTATGCAGTTCGGATTGCTGCATTTGGCGAGCCCTTTGACGTGATCTCCGAGGTTGACCTTTTTCTTTTCAGCGACATAGTAGTCCCTGATTATGACGATCGTCGCGTCCGGCGAGATGAGGGCGATCTTGTCCACGGTCTCGGGATCGAGCTCGCGGTCCTCGACCTTCACGACGTCCTTCCATCCCATCTCTTTTTTGGACGGGACATGCATGGCGACGCTGATCGTCGAGTCGATTGTGTTCTCATTGACGCCCAAGATCTTCAGGACGTTGAGAGCCTGGCCGGAGTTTATGTGGTCTATGACCGTTCCGTTCCTGATCGGAGCTACTTTGATATCTTTCATCACATCTCGCCTCCGAGTATGGCGCAGAGGAGAGCCATCCTCACAGGTATGCCGTTGAATGCCTGTTCGAAGTATTTGGCGTGCTGCGTGCTGTCGACCTCCGGAGCTATCTCGCCGACCCTCGGAAGGGGGTGCATGACGATGAGGTCGTTCTTGGCCTCTCTGAGCATCTCGTTGTCGATCCTGTAGGTGCCTGCGACCTTGTTGTATTCGGCCGGGTCTGGGAACCTCTCTTTCTGGATGCGTGTGACGTAAAGGACGTCAGCATCGCCGATAACATCCTCCAACTTGGATGTCTTGTTGGGGCTGCAGCCTTTCCTTTTGAGGTTGTTGACGATATCCTGCGGCATCTGCAGGGAGTCTGGAGCGACGAACGTGAGTTTGGCCCCGAACATTGTCAGAGCGTCGGTAAGGGAGTGGACGGTCCTTCCGTACTTCAGGTCGCCGACGAGGACTATGTTCAGTCCGTCGATCGATCCTTTGGCCCTTTTCATCGTGAACAGGTCCAGGAGTGTCTGCGTCGGATGCGACCCTGCTCCGTCGCCGGCGTTAATGACCGGGTTCTCGGATACGTTGGCGGCGAGTCTGGCGGCACCGTCGTGCGGATGCCTCAGTACTATCGCGTCGCAGTATGCGTCCACCATGCGTATGGTGTCGGCAAGGGTCTCGCCTTTCGCGATCGAGGTCATGGACATCTGCGAGACATCAATGACATCAATGCCGAGTCTGTGCGCGGCGCTCTCGAAGGAGAGCCTGGTCCTTGTCGAAGGCTCGAAGAAAAGATTCCCGAGGATCTTCCCGTCCAGCGGATGTTTGACCTTTTCGCCTTTGGCATACGGGACCATGACCTCGGAGAGGTCGAGGATGTACTCGATGTCCTCTCTCGAGAAATCTCTCATCGAGACGATGTCCCTGTCAAAGAAGTCCACTTTGTTACTCATGGCAGTGTAATTGCAACAGTCACGATTTAATCTATTCGTTCTAACGCGCGGTTGTTCGGGAAGCACCCCAAGATTAATTACCCCGATGACCTACACCGATGCATGCTGGATGTCATTGCCCGTTCGCAAAGGGGAAGGATATGCGAATACACAAGGTCGGATAGGAAAGTCTCGACGCCTCTGGTGATGAAGAACATCGCCGGTCAGTGCGACGACCCCATGTTCATATCGACCGACGGGAAGGGGAGAACGCTCCATGTGATGGGCGATACGATATCTCTTGACGGCGGGCTTCTTACGGCCGAGTCATCTGACAGATCCGCAGAACCTGTATCCGAGGCTGCTGTCACAGTCCTTCGTCTTCCGCTCGCGGATGATGTCTCGATACCCGAAGGTACCGAGATCGTCGTCATAGCCAATGCGTTCGAGCTTAGAAAGGATGCAAGGAAGATCGTGGATTCTGTTATAAGGGTCCGCCAGCTGGTCGGGTACAACGTGCTCGTTGCAATGCCCGGTCTCGCGGACGCATCCACATTGGCCCTTCTGGCGTACATGGGAGTCGACATCTTCGATGATTCAGTGGCCAGGGTCTCCGGCACTATGAATGTCCTCTCGATCCCGGAGGGGAACATCGTTTATGATTCAGATACGACGGACAGGAACATAGATGCACTTGTGTCGGAGACGGCCAAGATACGCGACTTCATCACCGGGGGGAGGCTGAGGGAGCTGGTGGATCAGAGAGCTCCGTCGTCGTCCTCGTCCGTTGCGGCCCTCAGGCTGTTCGATGACGTCGGATATGCATATCAGGAAGAGGAATGCTCCACGGTCGGATGCAGGTTCGAATGCAACACGACGCAGGCTTTGAGAAGACCGGAGGTCCTGAGATACAGAAGGACGATCATGGAGAGATACGAGAAGCCCGAGCACAAACGCGTGCTTCTCCTGCTCCCGTGCTCTGCTAAGAAGCCATATCATACTTCAAAGACTCACAAGAGGTTCGCGTCTGCTATACACACTGCAGATCACGATACGCTGGTACATGAAGTGATCGTAACCTCGCCGTTGGGCGTCGTTCCCAGAGAACTCGACGTGTTCTTCCCTGCAAATTCCTACGATATACCCGTCACCGGGGAGTGGAAATGCGAGGAGAAGAAATTCATACGCGAGATGCTGACCCACATAATAGAGCAGGGCTACGATACTGTCATATCGCATCTTGGCGAGGATAGTGAACTTGTGAGCGGTCTCTGCGAGATGAGAGAGACCGTCGTCGGAGACCCTACATCGCCCGCGTCGCTGACCAAGCTCGATGAAACGCTCAGAGAGGTCACGAAGGGCGTCGAATGCGGCGACTATATGGTCGACAGGAAGGAGACGATCCGTTCCGTGCTCGGATTCCAATTCGGACAGGAGGTTGCAGACATAATAATGGACGAGAATACCTTCGGTACCGGGAAATATCCTTACTGGAAGATATTCAGAGGGAAGGTCCAGTTGGGGATGCTCAGTGCAGAGAGAGGAATGGTGTCGCTGACGCTGGACGGAGCGAAGGTCCTGGCAGAACATGGGATCAATATCGTCGAGATGATGGATTTCGAGCTCAAAGGCAGTCTTTTCGCTGTAGGCGTCAAGGATGCCGATCCTTCGATACGCATAGGGGACGAAGCGATCGTCGTCCTGAACGGAAAGGTCATGGGCGTAGGGGTGGCCGCGATGTCGGGAAGGGAGATGAAGGAGCTCAAGAGGGGCGTCGCCGTAAAGATACGTCACAAATCCAAATAAACAAATTCGGACACATTCGGGGATGTGCCAGATGTTGATTCTATCATTCGACATTCGGCGACCTCCCCATGTTTTCTTTAAATACCATCCAGTCAGTGAAGGAATTGAAGACAAGATGGGATCACACCCTAACCCATCGATCTTCCACCCTTCGGCGAAGGGAGAACTATCCCACAACTATTTTCCTCCCCCTTCGCCCATAACCCACTTCTTCCTAATGAAGTTCCGGAGTTCAACAGATTAATACCAGAATGCGTTACTGATAATAGGAGTGGTGACTATGAGTACTACAAAAGCAACGCTCGCAGTTGTCATAATTGTCGCCCTGGTCGCAGTAGGATGCGCCGGAGCGATCTATTATTCAGATGGCAACGGAGGCGGCAATAATAACTCCGATACCGATGCTACCGGCAGTTACAAGATCACTTTCGAAAATTACAAAGAAACTGAGCACCCCGATACAGCGGTCAAATACTATGTCAACGGCGTCGATGTCACCGGACAGACCAACACTTATTCGGGATCCGTGGATGTCAGGGCAGTGGCGACGAGCAGCAGCAAGATATACGGTCTTGTCATCAGCTATTTCCCTAATTTCGATGATGCAGCCGACGGTGTAGGGGAGAACGTAGTCACGGTCGATGATTTAGGAAATTCGACATATGAGATATCAGTGACAGTCAAACAGATGTTCGACAGCAACATGACGGTCTCGATCACAAAGGTCTATTACACCCCCATAGGGGACACCGATGACATGGAATACACCGTTAAGACGACATTCCACATACAGAGCGGTGTCACATGCACGCTTGACGGCGCGGAAGTAAAGGACGGACAAGTGCTGACGCTTACAAGCGATGCGGTAGTCATTGCGAAGTCATCGGTCACCGGTTGCCTCTACTACAAGGCGTCGTGGACCGACGGTTCGTCTGCTCAGTTCTCGGATTACCCGACTGATGAGATTGAGATAGCCGTTAACGGTACCGCTTTCTTCGAGAACGAGACCGGCAATGTCTACGTTTCTTTCTCTAAGACTCCGATCTGAGAGTAAACTTTTGCGGAGGGGACTCCGCAACTTCAATTTTTAAGTTATTTTACACACAGTTTGGTCGGGTAGGTGATGCAAATCCATGAGGACCATGATGATTGCATCATCGACGATTCATCATGCAGTGTTCGACATGATATCTCATTCCGTGACATACGATGTCAACGGAGGTTTGCCACCTGCCCCTGCGCATACTGACGTCCAAAAGGAGGACAGATTCACCGCAGCCTCTTACAATGATACGAATGGGACATTGATCTTCGGGGTTGGATTTATGGGTGCCAGCACATCAATGTGCCGGGTAAAGAATATTACGCCCGCTTCGATATGAGGCTCACGGCAATATGGTTGGACCCATCCGCTTCCGAGGCCTGAGTCATCGACTGCATAGATACGGTCGCGAAACAATTGGCGACTGCGGCATAGACGTCTGCCGTATCGCCATTTATATTCTCTTTTTTCGATACTTGTACGGTGTTCCGTCGAATGACAGTTCCAGAGTTGATCGTCAGCGAGAAAGGTAGTCAAGAACATCCGTTGATCGAGATGCTGGGTGAAGAAAGATGGTGCAGCCGCCGGGAATCGAACCCGGGCAACAAGCTTGGAAGGCTTGAATCTTAGCCCCTAGATCACAGCTGCTTACTCCTGGTTAATTTAGAACAGATATATAATCATGATGATTCACCGAATCTTCGGCCGAGGGTCATTTTATCTATCTGCTCAAGGATAATGTGGTCATGGCTACGTCCGTTCCCGTGTTCGCCGACCGTTCAGACTCGAAAATGTGGTCTCGGTTGTGCGACATCGAGAAAGGAGCGACATCCAGCAGCGGTTCACATCATATTCAGAGGCTCAACGCGGCCATAGACGAAGTGTGCAACGCGGACGGATTCGCGAATCCAACGATATTATGCAAATTGATGAAATTGGCGGATTCATTCTCATTGGACGACATATCGACGGTGCTCCTGCGTCTGATAGAGAAATGCGACCTCTCAGACAGCCTTCCGCAGCTCACTGCCGCCGAGATATTCATCTCAAGGAAGATATTCGACACCGCCAGTTCCATATTGGAGAGGATAACCGTGATACCTTTCCGTGCACGGTGGGAATACGACCGCGGTCTCATAGATATTGCTCAGAGGAGCACGGAATCCGCATCTGATCGTTTCCACAGAGCTCAATCGCTGGACCGCAGTTTCCTTCCTGTCTACGTCGAATTGAACAAGTTAGAACCGGACCGTGGCTGGCTCTACATAATGAATATCGAACGCATAAAATGCGATATGCCCGCCAAACCGTACGGCGGGGATCTTCCGAGCTGCTCCGCCGAAGAACTCTACGGCGTGTACTGGGGCTGGGAGAAAGGCAACCGCGACGGTGCGCTGCAGTCTCTGGAGAGGATGACGGAATATATCTCGAAGGACCGTGAGTTCCTTCTGGCGGGAGCGAGGATCTCCCGTGACAGCAGAGATTATGCATCATCGATAGAACGTTACAGGGAGATAATCGCCGACCCCAAGGATCTGTTCTCGATATCTCTCGAATTGGCAGGCGTATACATCGATGCCGATCGTCCGAAGGAGGCGCTGGAACTGTGCGCCGAACTGAAGTCCGTGTGCGTGGACCGCAGGCTCATCGAGACGGTCATGAGAGCATATTCTGTCTTGGGCAACAAGAGCGAGATAAGGAGATACACCGACATATTGCTTAATGCTGAATATGCCGACCTGGATGTGTATGTGTTCGCGATAGACATCCTGATATCGATGTCCATGCACCCGGAGGCCAGCGATCTGATAACGAAGCTCTCCGCCAGATGCCCGGACGAGGATATCGTTCCGCTGCTGATGTCCAAGAATGATTACGATTCGCAGCGGTATCCGGCGGCGCTGTCATCCGTATCAAAGGCGATAAAGAAGATGCCCAATGACCCAGACTGCATGTGTCAGCGTGCGAAGGTCTATTTGGCGATGGGGAATCCGAAGAAGGCCGCACACGATGCGGACGAGGTGCTTTCGAAGCATAAGGGCTATCTCCCCGCCATGGTCGTCAGGAAGGACATCTACAAATACACCGGAGATACAAAAGGGGCCTACGAGATGTGCAGATCCATACTGGCCTTGGATCCAGGCGACGCACGTACGATGAAGGAATCCGGAGATCTTCTGGAGAGCATGGGGAAGGAGGACGAGGCCATTGTCGCATATCGCGAGGCTTTGGGCGTGAAGGAGGATCTTCCTCTGTTCCTTGACGTTCTCACATTCCTGATGGATGACGGAAAGTTCGAGAAGGTCGTCGGGATCGTGAACGAATATGACGATATCTACGGCGGTCATGCCGAAGCATGGGTGTTCAAGGGAAATGCCGAATATTCTATGAAGAGATATATCGACGCTTCGGACTCATTCTCCAAAGGGGCAGCCATCGATTACAAGAACCCGGTCATCTGGCACTCCATCGGCATGGCGGACGAGGCATCCGGTGATCTTGACAGGGCGGAGACCGCGTATGACAAGGCTGTGCTCATAGATCTCGACAATCCCGAATATTGGATATCGAAAGCATCTGTGCAGGAGAAGAAAGAGGATTTCGGCGGGGCCATCTCATCGTTGAACAGGGTAATAAGCGATCATCCCGAGAACGTTTTCGCCCTTGTAAAGAAGGCGATGATACTTGCACGTCTGGGAAAGGCTGACGAGTCCGAGATATTCGTAGATCTGGCACTGCAGATTGAACCTACGAACAGGTCCGTTCTGGGGGTCAAAAGGGATCTTCAGATGCACGCGGGCAACTGCAAAGAGGCGGTGCGTACGTGCGACCTTCTGCTATCTATTGACCCGAACGACGAGAGGACCGCAGAGGTCCTTTCTGACGCATATGTAAAAATGGGAAGATATGACGAAGCCCTATCCGCACTCGGAAAGAGCACCGGGCAGTCGTCCGATTCAACTGGTATATTGCTCAAGAAGGCCGCCGTGTACCATGCGATGGGCGATGCCAAACAGGAGATACTCGTCGACAGGGCGATACTCGAGAAGGATACCGGGAACCGCAGCGTCATGATGGCCCTTGCAGATGCCTATGTCAAGAACGGCGATAAAGAATCGGCTAATGCGATATATGACCAGCTCCATGAATTCGATCCTGCAGATGTGTCGGTGTCGATGAAGAAGGCGAGGATAAGTTCGGACTCGGGCGACAGCGACATAGCAGTGAAGATCCTGGAATCGGCACTCAAAAAGGACCCGGAGAACACAGATACGATGATCGAGTTGGCGGAGACCTTCGCCTCGTCGGATGATGCGGATTCCGCTATGGAGTACGCCGACAGGGCGATATCCGTTGATCCTAAGAAGACGAGACCGTATCTGTCCAAGGCCCGCATTCTCATAGGATTCGGCAGATACAGAGAGGCCCAGGACGTCTTGGACACGGCGATACACACGGCATCGAAGACCGATCCGGCCATATGGGAATGTCTGGGCAGGACCCAGGAATGCATGGGCGATAATGTTCACGCACTGATATCATATGATTCGGCGATGAAGATGGGCATCGATACGCCTGAACTCTACCGTACGCGCGGCAGGGTGCAGGAGGCCCTAGGCATGAAGGATGCCGCGATGAACAGCTATTCCATAGCATCCATACGCGATCCGAAGGACGTCATCTCGCTTGAGAGGATGGCATCCATGCAGTTCGACGAGGGAAGAGAGGCCATCGCTGTCAAGTATCTCGACGAGGCGTTGGCGATGGATCCTATGTACGGCCCGGGGCTGGTCCTGAAGGCAACCATATGCTCTGTCCACAATGACGCCGACGGGGTCAAGAGGATCATGAATGCGTATTCGTCATTCAAAGGTGCCGAGAAGAGGTATCTGGATGATATCACGTCCATCTACAATGAGATACTCGGCCAATCGGGGGATGCCCCGGCCACATCCGCCACCGTGCACGAAGAGCCGCCGTCCAACGAGATAATCGCGTGCTCGGAGAGGCTCATAAGAGCATCGCAGTCTGCAGGTACGGCGCTGGACGACCCGGATACGATGCGTGCGGCCGACGTTCCCGACGATCTGTCTGCCGATGTATTGGCGTACCTTTCTGATATAGAGGAGATAGATGTCATAACACCGGAGGACAAGGATTTCGGCAGGATGGAAGAGCTCTCCTACAACGTTGTATCTGGGGGGTTCTCCGACGATCTTGAGTCGGAACCGCTCATATCTCTGACAACAGCGTATCTTGATTCCGGGGCCAAGAGCGTGGACGAGGCCAAGAGGCTTATCGCATACATCTACAGGGCCGTGACGGGCGATATAGACCCGTATGAATTCGATCCGAAGATCGGGGATGCCGTCAACGGAATGTCCTCCGGATCCGGGGACATCGACATATGCAATGTCATGAAAAAATTCCATTTGGGCGTGTTCGCGGCGAGAACGGCGAAGTTGCTGTTCTCGAAACGCGGCGGTTCAGTAGCAGATCATATCTGATTTCATGAACTCGCGCATAAGACACGTTGCATAGTTCCCTTTGGTAAGAGAGAATCTCACCGAATAACCGTCATCGCCTACAGAGCAGTCGATCTCCTTCAGCGGGCACACGATCTCTCTTCTGCTCCCTTTGGATGAGCAATACGGCAGACCGGGGACGACGAAGTCCTTCTCCTCGAGCTTCTCCTTCTCTATCATCGACCTCTCTATCTCGCCCATCTCGCCGTCGGCGAATGTGCTGTCCGTGCCGTAGAGGGTCACAGAGACGAACGCTCTTCCCCTGGAGACCTGTTTGGCGACAAGGTCTATGTTCCTCGCGGTGGTCATGATGGGGTCGTCGTGCATGGGGACGCCGTCGGCGTCCAGCGGTATGACCACGTCGCCTTCCACGGGTCTGTTCAGCGGCATTCCGCGTCTCATCCTCTCGCTGAGCATTAGGTTGAAGAGATATGACTGGTAAGCATGGGTGAACATCATCTGCAGGTTGGACGGCATCTCTGCGATAGCTCCGATGTAGTCCCCCGGCACCCTGCTGAGATGTTCGGCGAGTGTCTTCTCGAAGCTCATGGTCTTCGGAAGCGTTGGTATAACGCTTGCATAGTCGCCGTTGCAGTCGTGCAGTGCGACCCTCGCATTCGCGACCTCCTCTGTTTCGAACGCCGACGGCATTGAAAGGTACAGCATTACGGCCTTCTCGAAATCGCCGCGGACGATAGCCTCCCCGACCTTATGGGTCACAGGTCTGCTTGTCCCGAATCTCTGAACTCCGAAGTAGTTGGGGAATCCCCCGAGTTGTTTGACGGCGTTCATGGTCTCATCGATGACCTCCGCCGTTCTTGCGGGATCGGTCACACATCCTTTGACCCTGATGTCGAACCTGTTCCCTATCAGGTCGCCGATCTTCATGCCGCGGTTGGAAGTGTAAACGTTAGAGAACTCGAGATCTTTCAGCTCCACATCTTTGAGTCTCTCCGGCGGGCATTCGAAGGACATTAGCTGTGTGGTCACCGCTCTTTTATCCTTCGTTCCGGCGAAGCCCACGCGTTCGCGGGATACGTTGAGCGTCCTTGCGAGGAGACGTACCATCCTGTTCGTCTCCCAGTTGGTACTCTTGACCTCGGCTATAGTGAAACGTCCGCCGTCCTTCTGCGGAGGGTGGTTGGATATCTCCTCGACGACGAAATCCTCGGGAAGTTCCTTCAGGCGGCCGCCGGTGCCGTCGGCGGTGCTGAGATAAAATTGCATCCCGATGTCGGCCTCGTCGGTGTCGCAGATGCGATACTGCATATTCACGACTTCTGAACAGCAGAGAAGTATTCGGAAATGGCGTCGGTCGCTCTCTTGATCGCGTCCTCGGGCTTTCCTTCGATGGTCTCCACATAGAGGGCGGGCTCGTTGAGCTCCGGGTGCGTGTCGATGTATCTGACTATCTTCACATCGCTGTCATCGTCGAGCTTGTCCAGGAGAGGCGTCACAAGCGTCGTGTCGCAGTCCCCGAGACCTACCTTGATGGATTTGTTCGTTCTTTCGATGAGGTGGAGTTGCATGATGCCTCGTATAACGTCGTCCCTATAAATCTTTCCTACTTTAAAGGGCGGGTCAGATTATTATTGTCGCGACATTATGGTTGCGATGTGAAGAAGTGTGTTTCATCTCAGCGATGTTATCGGTACTACGTAGACCCCGTCCTCGCGGCGATA
>CAZXIY010000033.1:10810-12992 GCA_964640935.1 uncultured Methanomassiliicoccales archaeon | reverse complement strand
AAGGAGTTCCTGGACCAATGATCAGAGGTCTCGCCATCGACATGGACGGAACCGTTTACAAGGGCATGAACGTGATCCCGGGGGCGAAGGAGTTCGTTTCAGAGCTCGGACGCCGTTCCATCCCGTTCGTTTTCGTTACTAACAACTCCTCCCGCGGACGCATGTTCTATTACGAGAAGCTGAAGAAGATGGGCTTCGACGTGAGACCTCAGAATGTTCTCACGTCCGGGACGGCGACGCTGAGGTTCCTGAAGGACGAGCGTCCCGGCAAGTCGGTGTATCCTCTCGGCACGGATTCGTTCAAGGATGACGTCAGAGAATATGGCATCGAGATCGACGACAGGCATCCGGATATCGTGCTCCTTTCTTTCGATACGTCGATAACGTATGCGAAGATCGACACGGCGTATCAGTTCCTGATGTCCGGGGCGGAGTTCATCGCCACGCATCCGGACGATCTGTGCCCCACGGAGGACGGGTATGCCGTCGACATAGGTCCGTTCATAATGATGTTCGAGTACCTCACGAAGAAGAAGGCCTTGGTGATAGGAAAACCGAATCGTCTCTTATTGGACATGGCGGCGGCGGAGATGGGCATCGGGGCGGACGAGGTGGCCATGGTCGGGGACCGTCTGTACACCGATATCAAGATGGCCTATGACAACGGGACGATGTCGGTGCTGGTCCTGACGGGCGAGACATCGCTGAAGGACCTCGAAGGAAGTTCTGTAAAACCTACCGTTGTCGTTGATTCTGTGGCAGACATCATCGGCAACGAGAGGATATGGTCCTGACCGTACCGTTGTACCGACGGGCGGTTGGACTATATGTCCAATAATTATAATATTCTGTACATACTGACTCGGAGCATGAAAAACGGATGCCCCAGGATACTGCTGACCGCACCTGCCAGCGGCAGCGGGAAGACGCTGATAACGTGCGGGATACTGCAGGCTTTGGTCAACAGACATCTCAGGACGGCATCTTTCAAATGCGGGCCGGATTACATCGACCCGATGTTCCACAGCCGCGTCATAGGCACGAGGTCCAAGAACCTCGACACGTTCTTTACCGACCCGGATACGACGCGTTTCATATTCGGGAGCACGGCTTCGGATTACGACATTTCCGTCATCGAAGGGGTGATGGGTTATTACGACGGCCTCGGAGGACGTTCTCTGACATCGAGCTCGTACGAGCTGTCGCAGACGCTCGACGCTCCCGTGATACTGATCGTCGACTGCCACGGGGCCGCGACCACCGTCGCAGCCGTCGTTAAGGGCATGAAGGAGTTCAGGAGCAACAACATCAGGGGCGTCATACTGAACCGCATGTCCAAGGGGATATACGGATCCGTGAAGGATCTCATCGAGTCAGAGGTGGACGTGAAGGTCATAGGATACGTCCCCAACATGAAGGACATGGTCCTGGAGAGCAGGCATCTGGGTCTCGTCCTTCCGGACGAGATCGCATCTCTGAAGAAGGACCTTATGAAGCTCGCCGACAGGCTGGAAGAGACATTGGATATCGATTCTTTGGTCGCAATGGCCTCCGCTGCTCCTGCACTGGAATACAGCAGGCCGGACATACCGTCCGTGAAGGGCGGAGCGAGGATCGCTGTCGCAGACGACGATGCGTTCTGCTTCACATACGAGGACAATCTCGAGCTCCTGCGCATGATGGGGGCCGAGATCGTAAAATTCTCGCCAATCCGCGACGAACGTCTTCCGAAGAATATCGACGGTCTGATACTCAGCGGAGGATATCCGGAACTGCACGCGGCCGAGCTGAGTTCCAATTCCGAGATGCTGAGGGATATACGCGATGCCATTGCCGGAGGGATGCCCTGCATAGCGGAATGCGGCGGGTTCATGTACCTCAATAAAGAGCTGGAGGCCTCCGACGGCAAGTTCTACGGTATGGTCGGATCGCTGGGGGGAAGATGTACCAGGACCGACAGGCTGGTCAGATTCGGATACATATCTCTGACGGCAAAGGACGATCAATTGCTTCTGGCGAAGGGAGAATCCGTGAAGGGGCACGAGTTCCATTACTGGGACTGCAGCGATAACCGCGGGGACTGCACGGCGACGAAAGCATTCGGCGGCGAGAAGTACGACTGCTCTGCCGCGAACGGCACGCTGTACGCGGGTTTCCCGCACATCTATTTCTATTCCAATCC
>CAZXIY010000033.1:0-10710 GCA_964640935.1 uncultured Methanomassiliicoccales archaeon | reverse complement strand
CCCGCGTTCGGCCCCACGGCCGGATCCCTGGCATATTCGAACATATTCACGGCGTCGTCGGCCTCGAGAGGTCTCAGTATCAGCCTGTCTGTCTCCAGAATAGTCGTTTTAGGCACCTTCGGACGAGTCCGGTATCCGTATCGGTCTTCGTATTTAAGCCGAACATCAGCCGCCTTCCGATTGGCCAGAAGCCGCCGTCCCTCTGCCAATCTATTTATAGCTATGCACGCGATAATGATGCGCTCGCGTGAGCGTGCATATGGGATGCATGGACGGGGGTCAAGATCTCCCGTGTTTGCCCTGAAAAGGGGTGTAAGGTGTACTTAAAGCAAGTCGACATGGAGAATTTCAAGTCTTTCGGCGGAAAGATTTCGATACCTCTCATGGAAGGCTATATGGCGATCACCGGACCGAACGGTTCCGGGAAGTCCAACATAACGGACGCCATATTGTTCGTCCTTGGGCCTAAGAGCTCCAAGGCCATGAGGGCCGGAAAACTGACCGATCTGATATACAACGGCAACAAGGCCAGCGGCAAGGCCGATTATACTAGGGTGTCGCTGATATTCGAGAACAAGGACAGGATACTCCCGGTCGATTCTGACGAGGTCAAATTCACAAGATACGTCAAGGTGTCCGGCGACGGCGAGGGATACAGCTCGTACTTCTACGTCAACGACCAGAAGTCGTCGATGAACGAGTTCGATTCCCTGCTGATAAGGGCGAGGATAAGCGCCGACGGATACAACATGGTGCAGCAGGGCGACGTCACCGACATCATCAAGATGGGGAACATCGACAGGAGACGCGTCCTGGACAGCATTTCCGGTATCGCAAGTTACGATGCCGACATAACAAGAGCGGAGGCTGAGAAGGCCGACGCGGCGGAGAACATGGATCGCATCCAGATCGTCATAGGCGAGTTGGACAAGCAGCTGAAGCAGCTGAAGCAGGACATGGAGGCCGCTAGGAAATACATCGAGACGAAGAAACGCCTCGACATGGCCAACGCGCAGATGGTCCACAGAGGTCTCTTCAACGAGGAAGAGAAGCTGAAGTACACCCAAGAGACCCTGGCGAAGACGCAGAACGAGATCAACGCCCTGATGACGAAGAAGGACGAGCTCAAGGCGAAGTTCGAGCAGCTCGAGAGGGATCAGAAGGCCAAGGAGGCCGAGATCGCGGCCAAGGTCGGTCCTCAGTACGTAGAACTCAAGGACAAGATCGAAGCGGCCAAGCTGGAGAGGGCAAGGGCCGAGGACACCGTCAGCAGGGAGAGCGACGAGAAGACGGAGTGCGAGAACGAGGTCACCGGTCTGCAGGAGCAGCTGAAGGAGGCCGAGGGCGAACTCAACGACTGCATCACATCGATCACGAACAACGACATCTTGATGTCGACCAAGCAGGCCGCGTTGGATGCTGCCAAGGCCGAGAATGCACGCATAAGCGAAGAGATGAAGAGCATCGGCGGGGAGCACGCCGAGCTCGAAAGCAAGTTATCCAAGACCGAGGCGGCCATAGACGCCAAGAGCAACGAGGAGCACGACTTCCGTTCCAAAGCGACCACGGCCGAGGCCCAGCAGGAAGAGGCATCACGCACGGTGGCATCTCTGGAAGAACAGGCCGGAACGGCCGATTTCGAGATAAAGGACGCCGAGTGGAATCTGTCCAAAGTGAAGGAGGAGGCCGGACCGGCCGCCGATGTGAAGAGCTTCACGGACAGGATCCTAGGGATGAAGAGGGAGGAGTCCGAGCTGGAGAAGCAGGAGGACGACCTCAACAGCGCCATACGCAGGCTGAGCGACGAGTACAACCGTCTGGCGGCAGAGAAGAAGGTCACCGAGAGGATGTCCCGCGGCAGCGATGCCGTTCAGGAAGTCCTGGCGATGAGGGACAAGGCCCAGCTCAGAGGCATACACGGCACCATAGCCGAACTCGCGTCCGCCGACCCGAAGTTCGAGACCGCACTCTCCACCGCTGCCGGCGGCAAGATGCAGGCCATAGTCGTCGACGACGACAGCGTCGCCGAGGCCGCTGTCAACGCCCTCAAGAAGGGCGGATTCGGAAGGGCCACGTTCCTTCCGCTCAACAAGATGATCGAGAGCAAGCCCAGGGCTAAGGCGATTATGATCGCCAAGCAGACCTTGGGATACGCGATCGATCTCGTCACATTCAGAGAGGAATACCGCGCGGCGTTCTGGTATGTGTTCGGCGATACGATGGTCGTGTCCAACATGTCGGACGCCAGACGCCTGATGGGCGGGGTGCGTCTCGTAACGGTGGACGGGGAGCTGTTCGAAGCTTCCGGAGCCATCACCGGCGGAACCGTCAAACAGTCGGGGATGAAGTTCGGAGCGGCGTCGCAGACGCAGCTCGACAAGGTCAGCTCGGAGCTCAGGGCGGCGAATGAATCGCTGGATGCCCTGAGGGAGAGGCTAATCGAGATACGCGGGAAGATACGCGAAGCGGACGACCAGATGAGGGCCGCAGGGGCCGGCAACATCGAACTGCAGGGCAAGGTCACCAAGTTCGAGGTGCAGCTGAAGGAGCTCAGGGAGAAGAGGAAGCGTCTCACCGCAGAGATAGCGGAGAAGAAGACGGCCTTGGGAGCATCCGGAAAGGCGCTCGCAGAGGCCAACGCCGCATTGGCGAAGGCCACGTCGGAACTGGACGCCCTCAGACTGGAGAAATCGAAGATCAGGAACAGGATCTCCGAGATAGCCCCGGCCGAGATGCAGCAGAGGATACAGGATGCCAGGGATGCCGTCTACGCCCTGACCAATGAGATGGCCGAGCTCGTCAACGTCAAGGCATCGCTCAACGCCGAGAGATCTGGATACGAGAACTCCAAATCGTCCGTGGAGACGGAGATCGCGAAGCTTGTCAAGAGCATAGCGAAGTACGCCGAGGACATCCAGATCGCGGCAGAGAGATCGGCCAAGTTCAAGATAGAACTGGACGCCCTGAGGAAGATCGAAGCGGAGATGGAGTCCGGCATAAAGGACCTCCGCGAGGAGAAGGACGCCATAATCGAGAAGAAGCTCCGCACCGAGAACGAGCGTAACAACGCCATATCGTCCATAGAGACGAAGACGGGATACATGGCATCCGTCGAGGCGAACATAGCGATAATCGGGAAGAGCATCGAGGGCCTTAAGGCCCAGGTCGCGGAGATCAAATTCGAGGTGGAGCAGCCCGTGCCGTCCGAGGAGGAGCTCAAACGCACCATAAGGTCGTGCGAGGGCATAATCGAAAGACTCGGCAACGTCAACCTGCGTTCCATCGAGGATTACGACGAGAAGAAGAACAGATACGATTCGCTGACCGCGGACGTGGAGAGGCTCAACAAGCAGATCAAGGATCTGGAGGAGCTGACCGCGGATCTGAACTCGAAGAAGAAAGGCCTATTCATGGATGTTTACGAGGGTGTGAACGCCAACTTCAAGACGATATTCGCCGAACTTTCGGGAGGCGGAGAGGCGTACATGGCCCTGGACGACGAGGAGGATCCGTTCGCGGGAGGACTGATCATCAACGCCAAACCGAGGAACGGCAAGATGCTCAGGCTGGACGCCCTGTCGGGAGGGGAGAAGTCCCTGACCGCCCTGGCGTTCATATTCGCCATACAGGAGCATCAGCCGTCCCCGTTCTATGTTCTGGACGAGGTGGACATGTTCCTCGATTCGGTGAATTCGGAAATGGTGGCCGAACGTATCAAGAAGAGTTCGGCGAAGACGCAGTTCATACAGGTGTCGCTGAGGAAGGTGACCCTGCTCAAGGCGGACCATCTGGTCGGTGTGACCAGACCGCCAACCGGAGTGAGTAAGGTCATCATGAATCCGGACATCAGCGAGGTCTCCAAGTACGAGGCGGAGGCCCAGAAGAAGATCGCGGAAGCGGTGGAAGAGGAAAAGAAGGGATAAAATGGATGGGGAAGCAACGATTTCGAACGAATCTCTGGAGCAGCATCTGCTGTTCCACAAGGCGCTCATCGACGACAACGTCGGTGCAGAGAAGATCGACAGATATCTCAGGATACTGAACGACAATCCTGACTGCGAGACCATGCAGGACTCCACGGACGAATCGATCCGCACGGTGTTCCGCCTGGTGCTCGAGGAGAACTTCGACCCCTGGGCGATAGACCTGAGGGAGTTCGTCCGCGTGTACTCGCAGAAAACGAAGACGGGCAAGTTCAACATAATAGTCGCAGGCAAGCTGCTCCTGATGGCATGGAAGGTGCTCAGGATGCAGACGGACGCCACGAAGGCGGAGTCGGACAGGAACATGAACGAAGAGTGCGAGTTCGGCTTCGACATAGACACGGACTTCTTCGCCGAAGAAGAGGATCCGCTTTACGTCCCGAGCGTATCGCTCAGGGAGGCCTACCGCCGCTCGCCCACGAGACCGGTCACCATGCTGGAGCTCCTGGACGCATTCGACGAAGCACGCGAGGAGATGGAGGTCTCGGCGGAACGCGAGCGCGTTAGACTCGAGCTCAAGGCCAAGGAACCGAAGAAGTTCGAGAACAAGGCCCACGAGGAGCTCGACGAGAAGGACGTGGAGAAGGTCTGGGAACGCATACAGAAGATCGGTACCGGAGCGTTCTCGCTCACTGAGCTGTACACGTCCGATCCGAAGGACAACATCAGTGCGTTCTGGTCGGTACTGCAGCTCGTCAGGGACGGGAAGCTCTCCGTCTGGCAGGACGAGATGCCCTACGGCGAAGTGATGGTCGAGATCAAGGTCGACTGGACATCCGGAAAGATCGAGGACAGCGACCCGACCCTGAAGGTCCCCGAGGCGGTGATCTGATTTGGAGTCGAAGGGCGCGGTAGAGGCCGCACTCTTCTCGTCGGCCCAGCCTCTGCGTGTCAAGGACATATCCGACAGGACAGGTCTGTCGGAGACCGCGGTGCGCGCGGCGCTGAAGGATCTCGTATCCGAATACGACGAAAGGGGATCGGCGATAAAGATCGCGAAGATCGGTCCGAACTTCTGCATGCAGCTCAGGGAAGAGTACGTCGATTACGCCGGAAAGTTCTCCGAGATGGAGCTCACCCGCGGGATGATGAAGACCGTCGTCACGATAGCGTACAATCAGCCCGTGATGCAGTCCGAGCTGTGCCGCAACCTCGGTCCCAGGGTATACGACGACGTCCGCGACCTTGTGTCCATGGGTCTGATCAGCGGCAAGCAGGTCGGCCAGACGCTGGAGCTCACGACCACGAGGCACTTCTCCGAGTACTTCGGCATCGAGGGCACCAAGAAGGACGACATACGCAAGTGGCTGGAGAAGAACGAGAAGCAGATGGCCGCGAAGGCCGTCGAAGGTAAGAACTGAACATATGCCGGGCGGCCCCATCCGCCCCGGCGTTCAGGATGTGCCGTCCCTTCCGAGAAGCCAGTCGACGGCATCTTTTACCATTATCCCGTCCTCTGTCGCCGAATCCGTCCAGCCGTTCAGCAGTATCAGTGTCTTGGGGAAGTTGTCCTTTATCGCCCTGAGGGGGGCGAGTTCTCTTTTCCTCGTCTCTTCGTCGCTGTATCCGAGGCACACCTGGAAGTATTCCTTTCCGCGCATCGGAAGGTCGGCGACGAAATCCACCTCTTTCGATCCCCACGTTCCAACTTGGACATTGTATCCGCGTCTTACGAGTTCCAGATACACTACATTCTCAAGGACCCGCCCCAGATCCTGATCCCTGAACCCAACGGACATATTCCTGAGACCCTGGTCTACCGAGTAGTATTTCGGCGTGGGGCGCAGAGCAGCGGATCTGAGATCGAAACGATCCGAGCGGTATATCAGGCAGGCCTCTCTGAGAAGGCCGATGTAGCGGTCGACCGTCTCTCTGCTTATTCCGCCCAATTCCTCCGATATTTTCTTTGCAGAAATGATATTCCCGATGTTGAACATGAGATATTGCACGATGCGTTCGAGATCCTCCGTATTTCTGATGTTCCCACGCGATACTATGTCTTCGTACATGATGGAATTGTGGAGGTCCCTCAGCGTCGATGTCAGGGCAATGGGCCCTGCCGACGGATCAACTGCGGGAAATCCGCCGTAACGCAGGAAATCTGAGAATACGGCCCGTTCTCTTTTGTTATCGCCTCTGAGTTCCAGGTACTCGGCGAACGACAGCGGCAGCATATCTATCGACACGTAACGGCCGGTCAGGAATGTGGAGAGGTCTGTCGAAAGGATGTGGGCGTTGGACCCCGTGATGTATATGTCCGCCTCCGAGTCCACCATGAGAGCGTTGACGGATCTTTCCCATCCTTCGATCCTCTGCACTTCGTCGATAAAAACATAGAATCTTCCTTTTTTGGGGACCCTTTCTCCGAGATATGCGTTCAGGTCGCGATAGTCCTTCATTGAATCGTAGTCCGAAGATTCGAGATTCATATGCAGGATCTCCCGATCTTCGACGCCGGAGGATCTCAGTCTCTCTATGTATTGGTCTAAGAGCGTGGATTTGCCGCATCTTCTGACGCCCATTATGACTTTGACGAACTGCGTGTTGTCGCGGAAGCTCTCGAGTTTTTTCAGATACCCTTTGCGCTCCACAGTTCTGATGGACATAACATTATATTCAATTGAAAATATATGATTGTGTCGGTTATAACATACAAATTTGATATTTTCATGCAGCTTTGCAGTGTTGAGTCGGATATTGACGTGCGTGCCGTCACATCATAGGAAAACCATCGTGGATCCGTATGTCGGTCCACATGGCATCCCGCTATCAATAATCGAGACTTTTCGCATCCATGAGGAAATCCATCACATTCATGAAGACCACGCCGCGTTCGTCGCGGCTCAGGGGGATGTCGTCGCCGGTGATGACGATCTTCTTGAAGAAGTCCTGAACCTTCGAGAACGGTCTGATCTCCTGTTCCGTCTTCTCAGGTCCGGGCAGACTGTAGGCGGACTGGATGTAGAATCTCTGGCTGCCCTTATTTGCCACGAAATCGATCTCCAGCTGACAGTATGTCATCTTTCCATCGATCTTTTTCCTGCATTGGACAATGCCGACATCCACATCAAATCCCCTCGATCTGAGTTCGTTGAAGATTATGTTCTCCATGATGTGTGTGTACTCCGTCTGCCTGAAGTTCAGCCGGGCGTTCCTCAGCCCGATATCCATCGAGTAGTACTTCAGCGGGGTATCGAAATACGAGTTGCCTTTTACATCATATCTTTTGGATTCCTCGAATAGGAACGAATCCTCCAGGTATCCGATGTAATCGGTCACGGTCTTCTCATCGATGCTGTCGTATCCTTTGCTGAGCATCGTATTCTTAAGCCTTGTCGGATTGGTGAGCGATCCGATCGAGGATGAGAGGATATCTACGATCCTGTCCAGCGCGGCCGGCCGCATTAGGACGTGTCTTTCTTTGATGTCCCTGAGGTAAACCTCGTCGGTCAGCTTCTTCAGATATGCCGATTTCTGCTCTTCGGTGGCGAGATTGAACAATTCCGGCATTCCGCCGAACGTCATGTACGCTTTCCATGCCTCGCGCCTATCGCCGCCGAACGCCGGTGCAAATTCGGAGAATGACAGCGGCCTCACCATGATCTCGTCGCCTCTTCCGCGGAATTCTGTGATCACGTCGCTGGAGAGCATCTTCGAGTTGCTTCCGGTGACATACACATCTATGTTCCCTTTCCTGAGGAGGCTGTTGACGAGACTTTCGAAGTCGTCCACCAGCTGAATCTCGTCCAGGAATACGTAATAGTCGCGGTCATCCGTTATCGACTTCAAAATTCTGTCGTAAAGCTTTTCCGGAACACGATATTCCTTGTTCTCCAAAAGATCGAGTTCGATGTCGATTATGTGATCCCTGGGGACGCCTTCCGACAGCAGGTGATTCATGAACAGGTTCGTCAGAAGATAGGATTTGCCGCATCTTCTGATGCCGGTGATGACCTTTGCCATGCCGTTCCATTTCCTTATGATCAACTCGTTGAGATATCCGTCCCTGGGGATTTCCATTCCATCACCATTCGGAATTCATTGTAACGTTACAACTTTTTCCGATTTATTATAGGTGGCAGCAGGATAAATAGTATTGTATTCGGAATTCATTGTAACGTTACAATTTTTTCGGAATCATTGCGAATCCGTACCAAACGACAAATAGCGAGATCACATTATACCGGACGATCCAATGAACAGCAAATCCCTTGCCGTAATCGCCGTATGTGTCGCCGCAGCCCTATTGGTATCGGCGGTCGTATTCAATGTCGACAACAATCCGTCCGGCGAAGGAACGGAAGTTTACGACGGGGAGAACGGAGCGTTCTACAAATGGATGCCGTTGGACGTCATGATACTCGGCATCGGCGACATCGCCGACCAGCTGGGCGGATACATGCCGACCGACAATTACAAGGTCGCCTATTCCGACGATTACGAGCTGTCGTTAGGTTACGATCTCGTATTCCTGACGCAGGATTGGGTCAACGATAACTTCGACACGAATCTCGTATCCGTGAACGAGATGCTCGACAGCGGTTCGGTCGTCTCCGCATACTACTGCAACCCCGGATGGTACAGTTACGGGCCGAACGTGGAGGTCAGCTCGGTCGATTCGGCCTGCAGGTCGGGTACGGATGTAACAAGGAATTCGGAGAGCGATCCGGACCGGGAAGCGAATGTGATATCCACCATAACATGGGCCATGGACGAGAAGATCCTTACGGACAAAGTTCTCGATGTCGGTATCCTCGGTACCGGCGACGGAGCGAACGCTCTGAAGGGTCTGTTGCAGTCCGACAGGACAACGGTCGCCGTCGGGGACGCGGACGACCTGAGCGGATGCGACATGATCTTCATAACGCAAAGTTGGATTGATGCCAACGGATCGAACGTCCAATCCATCGTGAAAGGTCTCGTAGAAAGCGGATACATCGTATCGTCATACGAATGCGACCCTGGCTGGGTTACCATGGGGATAACCGTGTCCTATTCGTCGACGGCGGTATTCGACGCAGTTTATCATTCCGGCACAGTGTCGCATTGCTACGGCATAGAATGCGATTCGGCGGAAGAGGCGGCAGATAACGTGGTCGCATGGGCGTTCTTTGTCCTGTATTGCTGAATGGAGGACAGCGGGGCGAGTGCCCGTTTACTCTTATTTCGAGTGAATTCAGATCGGTACTCGTTGCTGTCCCGCCCCGTTACGTTAATAATATACATTGTAATACATATCCGTAAAAAAATTACGGATACAGATACCATGCTCAGAAAATTTTCCGTAAAGGGATACAAAGGATTCAAGGAAGAGCTCACACTTGATTTTACGGCAGTCAAAGGGTATCATTTCAATGATGATTGCATAACCGACGACGGCGTCCTCGGGAAAGCGATCCTGATAGGGGCCAATGGCAGCGGGAAGACAAATCTCGGTTACGCTCTCTTCGACATCGTATACACGCTCACCGATAATCAAACAGATATGCATCAGATGGATGCGAACAGTTTCATGAACGGCGACATATCCGGGGGCAGTGCTTCTTTTCGCTACGAGTTCCAGGACGGAGCAAAAATAATCACATACGAGTACAAAAAGAAAGGACCGATGGAGCTGACGTTCGAAAGATTCGAGATAGACGGAAGAATGATATTCGAACGCGATCTCGAGTCGGTCGGCGAACCGAATTATTCCGGTCTTGCGGAGATCGGGGCATCGGATCTGCAGATGAGCACGCAGAACAGATCGCTCTCGATTCTCAGATATGTTGCCAACAATACGATACAGGGCGTTGATTCACCGGTGTCTTTCGTGATGGATTATGTCAGAAGGATGCTCTATTTCAGATCCACGACCGACGGCGTCACATACATCGGTTTCACCAAAGGAACAGAATACCTGGAACAATACATAATGAAGAACGGTCTCGTGGACGACTTTAAAAGATTTTTAAAGGATACTGCCAAGTTGGACATGGATCTTGTCGCGGTAAGAACGAACGGCATGCCCGATGTATTCGCTGAAAGATACAGCAGCGGGAAGATGCTCCCATTCACGTGGGTCGCATCGAGCGGCACGAAGGATCTGGAATTGTTCTATTATTGGAGTCGGAACTTCAACAATGTGTCATTTCTGTTCATAGATGAATTCGATGCGCATTACCACTATGACCTCGCACGCGAGATACTGAAGATATTGATGAGATTCAAGAATATGCAGGTCTTGCTTACATCTTACAACACCTATCTTGTCGGCAATGAACTTATGAGGCCGGACTGCTACCTGATAATAAAGAACGGGGCTGTCAGATCGTTCTCCGACTCTACCGACAGAGAGATCCGCGAGGGGCATAACATAGAGAAGATGCTCCGCAACGGAGAGTTCGATGACTAAGAACGTCCTCTACATCACCGAGGGAGCAAAGACCGAACCTCTGTTCCTGAAAAGCATGTGGTCAAAGTGCGGAATCGGCGGGGCACGCGAGATCTACACATACGAGACCAGCATACATCGTCTGATCCAACAATTATTCAACAATGGGGAACTAGACGACGATCTGGATTTGTTGCGCTCTTTAGGTCCGGTGAAAATAATCCGGAGAAGAAACGAATATTGGGTCTTAGGTACACGGATGTGTATCTCGTATTTGATCTCGACATACAGGATAAGGCTGCGGATGTCGAGAAGATCAAGACATTGCTGCAATTCTTCAACGACTCTTCCGGG
>CAZXIY010000032.1:0-13388 GCA_964640935.1 uncultured Methanomassiliicoccales archaeon | reverse complement strand
CACGTGCCGATAAAAGAATAATATATCGCGTGTGCATCATCAGCGGAAAGGAGATTGCCATGGCCACGATTGAGGAGCAGATAGCGCAACTTGAGGAGGAGATCTCCAACACCAAGCGCAACAAAGCGACAGAAGGCCACATCGGCAAGCTCAAAGCGAGGATCGCCCGCCTCAGCGTAGAGGACGAGAAGAGGAAGTCCGCAAAGGGCAACACCAAAGGTTTCTACGTCAAGAAGGCCGGAAATGCGACCGTAGCTCTCGTCGGATTCCCCAGTGTAGGTAAATCGACGCTTCTCAACCAGCTCACCGGTGCCAAGTCCGAGGTGGCTGCGTACCAGTTCACTACGCTGGATGTCGTTCCGGGAGTTATGGAGTACAACCACGCGAAGATTCAGATCCTGGATATGCCGGGACTCATCAAAGATGCTTCCAGAGGTAAAGGAAGGGGCAGGGAGGTCATCGCCGCGGCCAGGTCTGCAGATGTGATACTTCTGGTCGTGGACGTCTTCAACCCCGATATATCGATCCTTTTCAACGAGCTTTACAATGCCGCCATACGTCTCAACCAGTACAGGCCGGATGTTACCATTACGACCGGCGACAGCGGCGGTATACAGGTCAAGCCGACCGTCAGGCTGACCAAGATAACGGCCGAGACGATCAAGGATATGACCGCTGCGTACGGATACATCAACGCTACCGTCGTCGTCCGTGAGGATATCAATGTCGAGCAGATGCTGGATATCCTTGCCGGCAACCGCGTTTATATCAAGGCGATAATGGCCATCAACAAGGTCGATATCGCCGTTCACGGCGAATTGGAGAAAGCGTTGGAACGCAACAAGGAGTACGAATTGTTCCCGTGCTCTGCAGCTACCGGCATGGGCATGAACGAACTCAAGCAGGGCCTTTACGACACCATCGACATGATCCGCGTCTATCTCAAGCCGCAGGGTCAGGAGGCCGATATGAACGTCCCGCTGATCGTCAAACGCGGCAACACGGTCGGGGATGTCTGCGAGCTTATACACAGGGCGTTCCGTCAGAACTTCAGGTACGCGATGGTATGGGGTACAAGTGCTAAATTCCCCGGTCAGACCGTCGGTCTCGATCATGTAGTCGAAGATCAGGATGTTCTCTGCATCATCGTCAAGCGTAACATCTAAGAACACATTTATACGGCCCTTTTTATTCGTCGTATCATGATTCAGCGTCCCCGCGGTACAAGAGATTTCCTTCCGGATGAGATGGAGAAGAGAAGACACTACGAAGGCATCCTCAGGGACGTCGCAAAGACATTCGGTTTCAGAGAGATCGCGACCCCGATATTCGAGGAAGCGGAGCTCTTCATCCTCAGGTCCGGCCCTGGGGTCCTCGGCGAGTTGTATGCTTTCCAGGACAAGGGCGGAAGGGATATCGCACTTCGTCCGGAGATGACCGCTCCGGCGATACGCATGTTCGTCAACGGGATGAGCAACGATCCGAAACCGATCAAGATATTCTATTTCGGTCAGTGTTTCAGATACGAAAGGCCGCAGAGCGGCAGATACAGGGAATTCTTCCAATTCGGGGCGGAGCTCATCGGGAACGCGAATCCGGAATCCGATGCGGAGATCATCGCGATGGCAGCATCGATGATAAAAGCCCTCGGTCTGAATGAATACAAGATCAGGATAGGGCACATAGGCGTCCTCAGGCAGAAGGTCACCGACGCAGGCGTGCCGAAGGAAAGGATGGCCGAGGTCCTCCAGAAACTGGATAAGAAGCTCTACGATGAGGCCGAGCCGATACTCGCAGACATGGGTGTGTCCAAAGAGAGCATGGACGAGATCTTCAAGCTGACAGAGACCGTCGGCGGTAAAGAGGTCCTTGCCGAGGTGCCCGGCGATGCAGGGGAGTATCTCCGCAGCGTTGTGGACATACTGTCGGCGATGGGCGTGAACGATGTCGAGATCGACCTAGGCGTTGTCAGAGGATTGGATTACTACACCGGGCTTGTCTTCGAAGCGGAGGCCCCATCGCTCGGTGCAGAGAAACAGATCTGCGGCGGAGGTTCGTACACGCTTTCGGAGCTCTTCGGAGGAGAGAAGGTATTCTCCACGGGATTCGCAATCGGATTCGACAGGATACTTCTCGCTATGGAGAAAGAAGGGCAGACGTATGAGAAAGAAGGCCTGAAGGCCTACGTCATACCGGTATCGGATGATGTGAAGATCGATTCGTTCAAGATCGTCGCAGCTCTCCGTTCGGCCGGGATCCGTTCGGATGTGGACATCATGGGACGCAAGATGGCCAAAGCCCTGAAGTATGCATCGTTGGTGAAATCGCAATACGCTGTGATCGTCGGAAAACAGGAACTGCAACAGGATTCTGTTACGCTCAGGAATATGGAGACAGGCGAACAGAAGCTCCTGAAGATCGAGGATCTTGTGAAGGAACTGAGTTAGACGTTCCTGTCCATCTCTTCGTTGAGAAGGAAATCTGCTCTGGAGATCATCGGGTTCTCGCGTCTCACATGCGTGAATCTTACGGTTCCGATCATCGATGAGAGAGCTTTCGCATCTTTGTGAAGTTCTGCGATATTCGGCGATTTGACCTTGTATTCGCCGTTCATCTGCTTTATAACGAGTTCCGAGTCCATGACGAACTCGACGTCATCGTCCTTCAATTCGATGGCCTTGGTGACAGCGGCTATCAGGCCTCTGTACTCAGCGTAATTGTTCGTATGGATTCCGAGGAACTCGGAATGCTCATAGATCATCCTGCCGTCCCTTGTGACGACAATCGCGAATGCCGATGGGCCGGGATTACCCCTGGCCCCGCCGTCGGAATAGATCCTTAGGGACATCAGTAGACGAACTCCTTCTTGACGTGGTTGTCCCCGTCGACGAGAACGACCTTGGCGTGTATCGGTTCGTCTGTGAGCTCATATCCCATTATGATGATCTTGTCGCCGATATCGCAAAGATGGGCGGCCGCGCCGTTCAGTGCTATGATTCCGGAGCCGCGGTCTCCCGGTAGAGTGTACGTTTCGAAGCGGTTGCCGTTGTTCACATCCGCTATTGTGACCTTTTCGCCGAGCCAAATTCCGGCCTTATCCAATAAATCGCAATCAACGGTAATGCTCCCTTCGTAATCGAGCCTGGTCTCGGTGACGGTAGCTCTGTGGATCTTACCGCGAAGCATCCAACGCATGCATCGTCTATTGTATCGCTGTAAAAGAAACTTTCCCTCTTGATGAAAAATGGTAATGAGCGGAGAAGTCGGATATTTGAGCATTAGTAATATTAATTAGTACATTAGTAACATTAATTATGCTAATTTATTACAATTAAGAATATTAGATAACACATATTAAAAAATCATTAAATAACGACAGAATGTGAAACCACAAAAGGCCATATTCAAGAAAACGGTGCTAAAAATGAATCTAATGAAGACAATTTCTCTGGCGGTCGTGGTCATAATGCTGTCGTCCGCATGCATAGTGCTATCGGACTCGGGCAGCGACGCCGCAACGTCGTACACTGTGACGGACGGGAGAGGCGTAACGATCACTTATGACGAACCGTCGGAAAAAGTAATGACCGTTGGTGTTGGGGTAACTGCAACAGTGATACAGCTTGGACAGTTGGACAAGATAGTCGTTTGTGATAGTTATTCTAAAGCGAACAGCAGCTCGGTCTTCAATGACCTAAGAGATCGCATTTCCAAAGGGGATATCGCGGCCAACGGCAACGTGTATAACAGCGGTGTCGAAGCTCTCAAGACCGACATAATAGACGCATCAGATCCTGCGACCGGTAAATTTGACAGAACCAATGACACATTGATACTGAATGGATCCGAAACATATCTCAACAGTCTGATAGATTATTTTACGGGATATGGATTCAAGAAGATTCTTGTTTGGTATAGCATAACAGATTACACTGAAACGGTGAAATTTGTCGGGGAGGTCTCCAAGGCCCTCACCGGATCTGTATCGAGTGTTGTTGATAAGATGTCATATGTTTCTGAAAAGATAGAGACAACCCTTGCGTCCGCAGGTATAACGACTGAAGAAAGCAAGGTAAAGGCGTTCTACATAACGTTTTCCAGCAGTAACTACAAAGTAGGCAACACGGGGTCTCTTGCAACATCAATGCTGATCGAGGCCGGCGGGAATGCTGTCACAGTAGACGAGTCCAAAGCCAAGCCGACGTATGCGGCGAATCCTGTGGAGCTCATTGAGAAATATGGTACAAAAACAGTCGTGTTCGTGGATAACAGTATCACAAAGGATGATGCCAAGCTTACAGAACTGAAGAATATGATCCCAAGTGATGTTAAACTTGTCCCTCTCGATCCGTTGTGGAACAATTTCTCAATAGATAGTATGACCGGCGTATGGACAATGGCCGTTGCCATGTATCCGTCTTTGTTCAGCGGCGATGTGCCGGATGTCCCTAAAGGGAATGATCAGAACACCACAATCTACATTATCGCCGCGGTCATTGCGGTCGTAGCGATAATCGGTGTCGCATACTATTTCATGAAGAAATGATGCGGTGAAAAACCATTTCAAACCTCTTATCATAACATCGACGGTGATGCATTGGCAGAAAACAAGAACAGGAAACTGAAGATAACTTTGGCAGTCGCAGCATTAGTCCTATTGGCACTAGTCTGTATGTTCTTGGATCTGTCCTGGGTCTCCGGCGATAAAAGCTATTCATTCATAGAAGTATGGAATTCTCTGTTGGGTAACGGCACATGGTCGTCCAATATAATCGTCAGGGATATCAACGCCCCGAGAGTCGTAATCGGGATATTCATCGGTGCGGGTCTCGCGATAGCGGGTACCGCCATGCAGGCGGTATTCAGGAACCCGTTGGCGTCCCCTTACATCCTGGGTCTTTCGTCCGGAGCATCGCTCGGAGCGGCGATCGGGATGCTGTTCACGATATCGTTCATCCCTCAGGCCCTTCTTACGCCGGTATTGGCGTTCATCACATGTTTCATCACGATGGGGCTGGTCTACGGCATGGCGAAGGTCGGCGGAGCGGTAAGAACGGAATCGTTGATACTTGCCGGAATCGCTGTGTCATCGCTGATGTCCGCTCTGGTATCATTCCTCACGTTCATCTCAGGCGACAAGCTTGAGGGCATAGTTTTCTGGACCATGGGAAATCTCGGGAATGCCGACTGGGGCGAGATAGCATTCGCCGCACCGGTGATACTCATCAGTTCTCTGTTCCTGATAACACAGGCAAAGGGTTTGAATGCGATGATGCTCGGAGACGCCCACGCGATGGATCTGGGTATAGATGTTAAGAAGACCAGATTGTTCGTCCTTATACTTTCCACGGTCATTGTCGCCGCTGCCGTTTCGTTTGTCGGGGTCATAGGATTCGTGGGACTCGTGATACCCCATATCCTCAGGATACTGCTCGGTCCGGATAACCGCCTCATAATGCCATTGAGCATGATCGCCGGGTCGTCATTCATACTGATTTGCGACTATGTGGCTCATATCGTTGCACCTGCTTACGGCACGCTGCCTATAGGTGTCGTCACGGCATTGATCGGAGCGCCGGTGTTCATCTATCTTCTGCTCAGAAGGAAGAAAGAGGTGGGCTGGAATTGACGCTGAACATCGAGTCGCTGTCCTATCAATACGTTGATAAGCCCGTGCTCGAGGATGTCAGTCTCGACATAGCCAAAGGGGAGATAATCGGCATACTCGGACCTAACGGATGCGGCAAATCCACTCTGCTGAAGAATCTGAACAAGAATCTATCCCCCAAAGGCGGCTGCGTCCTTCTGGACGGAGAGGATCTGGAGGATATGCAGAAGAAGGACATTGCACGCAAGATCGCCGTGGTCCCTCAGACCAACGAGATCAACTTTGCATTCACGGTCAGGGAGATCGTCGCCATGGGGAGGATCCCGTTCCAAGGCATGCTCACCGGGGAATCGGATTCGGATACGAAGATAATCGACGATGCGATATCGCGTACCGGCCTCACCGAACTTGCCGGCAGGCATATCAATACCATGAGCGGCGGAGAGAGGCAGCGTGTGATAATAGCCAGAGCGATAGCTCAGACGCCTCAGATCATCCTCATGGACGAGCCCACGCTACATCTTGATATCAGCATGCAGTTCGATGCATTGAATCTGGTTCAGAAGCTTTCAAGAGAAGATGGATTGACTGTGGTGATAGTCTCGCACGATCTTCCTATGGTTGCAAGGTATTGCGACAGGATCGTCATGATACACGATCACAGGATCTATGCCATGGGAAAGCCGGAGGATGTCCTCACGGCAGAGAATATGAGAGTCGTGTTCAACATAGACGCTGAATTGTTCTACGACGAGAAAGTCGGGAAACATACGGTCCTTCTGCACAATTCCATATGATCGCCGGCGGTCGGGGATCGTTGCTAAGGATGTTGTACCAGCATTGTGCGGACACAGTGCCAATTGCTTAGATTTAGAATAAATGAGCGCCCTGGTCGGAATTCGAATCCGAGTCGAAGCCTCGACAGGGCTTCATGATAGGCCGCTACACTACCAGGGCAGTAAAGATGTGTATATACAGGCAGTATTTAACGGTTACCCAGCATATTTATTCCTCAATATATCCACGCGATGTGTGCACCCAGCACGTATCGTGCATTCCTTCTGACTTCACAGTCAGAATCGTATTTTTTGTACAGCAGATGCTGAAAAAGGTCGAAGAATAGGTTTATCATGCAATAGGGGGATGACTGAGACGATGGCATCACCAACCGTTGCTGATTATATGGTCCGTACCGTCGTCTCCGTAAGTCCGGAGATGACAGTGAAGGAAGTTGTCAAAAAAATGATCAATTCCAACTTCCATGGTTTTCCTATCGCCGAACGCGGATATCTTTTGGGTTTCGTGACTGCCAAAGAGCTTCTCAAATTCATGGACGAACAGGACGCTACCATGCGTCAGGTCATGAAACGCGGTACGATATGCGTCATACCGTCGATGACGATGGACGACGCCACGCGTGTCCTTTTTAGATACGGCCTCAGGAATCTTCCAGTGGTCGACGAGAACAAGAAGCTCATCGGGATAATTTCAAACATCGACATCGTCAGATCGCAGATCGAGAAATCCCGTCCGTCCAAGGTCATGACCGTGAAGTCTTTCATGGAGACTCAGAACGGTATCCGGATGAAGATCTACAATGACGACATCCCTATAGATCAGGCGATACCGACACAGAAAGAGGTCTACATGGATGAGCTCATAGGCAGGCAGTATGAGATCAAGAGAGGTCTCAACGAACCGCTGATCGTCATAAAAAGACGCAACGGATATCTTGTCGTCGACGGGCACCACAGGGTTATGGCTGCGAAGCGTCTCGGTATGAAGACCTTCAAGGCGATAGTTCTCGAGCCGAACGATCTCGATGTGAAACTCGGTCTGGAAAGGACAGCGGAAAAATGGGGCCTGCGGTCCCTTGACGATGTGAAGGTCATCGAGGGGTCGAAGCATCCGTTCATCGAGGTGACGACGATGCTCCTTCCCGAGGAAGAGATCTCCAACATCAACAAGAGACTGCAGGAAAACAGTTGATCAGTTCTTGTTCCTGAGTTCCCTCAATCCTTCGAGTATTATCTTCTGCTCGACAGACGCTATGAGCTTCTTGGTCCTGACCACTGTGTCGGGGTTGAGTGACACGTAGTCGATACCTTCCCTGACGAGGAACTCCGTGAATTCCGGATAGACCGACGGACCCTGTCCGCATATACCGACAGTCCTTCCGTTCTCGTGGGCCACTTTTATCAGGTGGCTGATGGCCCTCTTTACTGCCTCGTTCCTTTCGTCGAAGTATCCCATGCGGCCGAGTATATCGGAATCCCTGTCCGCGCCCATGGTGAGCTGCGTGAGATCGTTGGAACCGATGGAGAATCCATCGCAGTACTTTGAGAACTCGTCGGCCATGAATATGTTCGCGGGGATCTCTGCCATGAAGTAGAGCTTGAAGTCCTTGCTCCTCCTGAGGCCGATGTTCTCCATCATGCCGATTATCTCCTTGCATTCGTCGATCGTTCTTACGAACGGGAGCATGACGCAGAGGTTCTTCATTCCCATCTCGTCCCTGACCTTCTTGATGGCCCTGAGTTCGCAGAGGAATGCTTCCCTGTAATCCGGGGAGACGTATCTCGAGCAGCCTCTCCATCCGATCATCGGGTTGGATTCGTTCGGCTCGTAGTTGGATCCGCCTTTCATGTCGCGGTATTCGTTCGTCTTGAAATCGGATGTCCTGAGGACTACCTTCCTCGGGTAGAACGCGCGGCAGACCTTAGATATTCCGTCGGCAAGCTTATTGATAAGCTCGTCCGAACGTCCGTCGGCGATGACCGCCAGCGGGTGCTCTCCGACGTAGTTGGTGAAGAGGAACTCGGATCTCATGAGACCGACACCGTCGCACGGGAGTGCGGCGGTCTCCTCTGCCTTGGCGGGCATGCTCATGTTCACGAACACGCCTGTGCCGGTGACCGGTGCCGCTTCGACGATCGTTGCGGGGGCGGAGCTCTGCTCGGCCTCCTGCTTCTTCTTGTTCTTTATCTCTCCCTTGTAGACGGTCCCTGTCGTTCCGTCCACGGTTATCATCATTCCGTCCTTGAGTATGGACGTGGCGTTGGTCGTTCCGACCACACACGGGGTCCCAAGCTCTCTCGATATGATCGCCGCGTGGCAGGTCATTCCGCCTTCGTTGGTGACGATCGCGACCGCCCTGCTCATTGCCGGGACCATGTCGGGCATCGTCATCGTCGTAACGAGAACGTCCCCGTCCTTCACTACATCCAGGCTCATCTTCTCATCGTAGACAATGACTCTTCCGGATGCGAGTCCGGGGCTTGCTCCGAGTCCGGTGGTGATTATGTCCTCGCTCACTGCCTCAGAGGATTCGACGGTCTCATTGGTCGCCGAATTTCCGACAGCGGTTATGGGCCTCGCCTGGACGATGTAGACCTTTCCGTCCTCAATGCACCACTCCATATCCATTGGCTTGTCGTAGTGGATCTCGATCTGGCGTCCGATCTCCGCGACCTCCGCTATGCGGCGGTCGTCGATCTTCTGGGCGTTCTCCATTTCAGCGGGGATATCCACCTTGATCGTGGATCCGTCCTTCGGGCTCTTTGTGTATTTCCATTTCTGAGTGGAGATCCTCTTCTTCTTTATGTCCATGCTGGATTTGTCCACCTTGTACGTATCCGGTGTGACCTCTCCGCCGACGATCGCCTCTCCGAGACCGAATCCGGCCTCGATGACGATCTCCTTCGCCCCGCTGTTGGGGTCGACGGTGAACATGATACCCGACATCTCGGAGTTGACCATCTTCTGGACGACGACCGCGAGCTTAACGTCCTCGTGGGCATAGCCCTGTTTCTCGCGGTATGCGATCGCCCTTGCGGTGAAAAGTGAAGACCAGCATTTTCTGATCTTGTCGAAGAGATCCGCCTCTCCGTGCACATTGAGGTACGTCTCCTGCTGTCCCGCGAAACTTGCGTCGGGGAGATCCTCCGCGGTGGCGGAAGAACGTACCGCTACGAAACCTTCTTTGCCTTTTCCGAAAAGTTTGTGATAGCTGTTGGCGGCCTCTTCCTTGAGGTCGTTGGGGATCTCGCAGGTCTCGAAGATCTTCCTGATCCTCAGGGACGCATCCGTCAAGCTCTGATCTGAGTTCTTGTCTATAGATGCGAGTTCCTTGTTCACTCTGCCCATCAGCTTGCCGCTGTTGATGAAGTAGTCGTATGCCGACGTCGTGAGAACGAATGCGTTCGGAACGGGGAATCCCGCCCTTGTGAGCTCTCCGAGGTTGGCTCCTTTTCCGCCTACGATCGGGATGTCCGTGACACGCAGTTCATTCACATCAACAATCTTTGCAACAGTCTTGTTTTCATTGCTTTTCATCGTATCCCCGGTATCTGATTTTGGGAAGGACTTTACGTACTTGAAAGGTACGTCTTCGTGAACTCCGTATCTTATATTATTTCTTTCGATGGTAATATGGGGTCGGTGGCCCAGTATACGATGAGGTATCTGTTGGATTCATTCGAAAAACATTGAATTAGTACGATTATCGTAAAATTATTCCCGAAAACCCTGTGTTTTTTGATGTATTATTCCCGAAAATTGGTATTTTCATTGAAACCTGACAGTATAGTTTAAAAACAATGAGCTGATTTACCACCTTGGTCAATATGGACATGGAATTATGTTGGCACGGAAGAGGCGGACAGGGAGTTGTCACCGCCAATGAGATACTTGCCGAGACCGCCATAAGAGAGGGAAAGTACGTTAAGGCCTTCCCGGAGTTCGGTCCCGAGAGGATGGGAGCGCCTATCAGAGCGTTCACCAGGATTTCAGAGAATCCGATCAGAGTGCACAGCCAGGTTTACACACCCGACATCGTCATCGTCATGGACGGGACGCTTGTAGGGAAGGTCGACATCACGAAAGGCCTGGGCAAGGACGGCATCGTGCTTGCGAACTACCCCGGCACATCCGAGGAGCTGAAGGCAGCCCTCAAAACGGAATCTAAATGTTACACGCTCAATGCGACGAAGATCTCCATCGAGGAGATCGGCAAACCTGTCGCGAACACGGCAATGCTCGGTGCATTGACGAAGATATCCCCGATAGTGTCATACAATGCACTTGAGGATCAGATCACCGCCAAATTCACCGGCAAACTTTCCGACAAGGTCATAGTGAAGAACCTTGCGGCGCTCAAGAGAGCATACGAGGAGGTGCAGTGATGGACCATAAAGATATGATCATCGGCGGACGCGTAATAGAACCCGGCAACGCCCTGAATTTCGAAACGGGCGATTGGAGATCGTATGCACCTGTGGTGGATATGTCCCTCTGCATCGACTGCATGACGTGCTGGATATACTGCCCTGACGACTGCATACTCGTCAAGGACAACAAGATGGCGGGCATCAGGCTCACGCACTGCAAAGGGTGCGGGATATGCGCCAAGATGTGTCCCAAGAAAGCGATCACAATGACGGAGGAGTGAGCATGACAGACATAGCAATCAACGGCGACAGCGCCATAGCGATGGCATGGAGACAGATAGACCCGGATGTCTGTGCAGCGTACCCGATCACCCCGCAGACCATAATAGTGGAGAAATTCTCCGACTACGTGGCCAACGGAGAGGTATCCACGGAATTCGTCTGCGTGGAGTCAGAGCACAGCGCCCTGACGGTCTGTACGGCATCGGCATCTGCCGGAGCGAGAACGTTCACAGCCACATCATCCCAGGGTCTGGCATATATGTGGGAGATGCTCCCGATCACGTCGGCCATGAGGGTGCCGATCGTTATGGCGGTGGCTAACAGGGCCATCAGCGGACCGATCAACATCCACAACGACCACGGCGACGTCATGTCAGCCAGGGACTGCGGGTGGCTTCAGCTCTTCGCGGAGAACGTCCAGGAGGCATACGACAATGCTATCATGGCCCCCAAGATCGCAGAGAACCACGAGATCCAGCTTCCCATAATGACCAACCTCGACGGTTTCATACTTACGCACGCCATCGAAAGGATGACCCCTGTGGAGACGCAGGATGTCAAGAACTTCGTCGGCGAATACGACCCGATGTACCCGCTCCTCAGCTCGGAACACCCGGTCACGCACGGTCTGATGGACAGCCCGGAATTCTACGTCGAACACAAGTACCAGATGGTACAGGCGATGGAGAAGGCGCCCAAGGTCATCGAGAAGGTCTTCGCGGACTTCAAGAAGATGACCGGAAGGGAGTACCACATGGTCGAGCAGTACATGTGCGACGACGCGGAATATGTCGCCGTCATACTCGGTTCATCCTACGGCACCATGAAGGCCGCCATCGACGAACTCCGCAAGGAGGGAACAAAGGCCGGAGCATGCATGCCCCGCGTCTTCAGGCCATGGCCGGCGGACAAGCTCGCCAAGATACTCGGCAACAAGAAAGCCGTCGCCGTCATGGACAAGCATCTCAGCATAGGATCTTACGGTCCGATGTTCCCGGAGGTCGTCGCAGCCCTCTCCGCAGGGAAATCGATGCCGAAGATGTACAACTACATCTACGGTCTCGGAGGAAAGGACACAAGGGTCGAGGATCTCAAATCCGTATTCAACGAGATGGTCCACGGCAAGTCGAAGACGATCAACTATCTGGGGGTGAACCAATGAGCAACAAGTCCATCAAGGACCTTACCGAGATGCCCGTCAGGGTCACGTCCGGTCACAGGCTCTGCGCAGGATGCGCCGAGGGTACGATCGCCAGGCAGATACTCATGGGAACGGACAAGCCCATTGTCGTTGCGAATGCGACAGGCTGCTTCGAGGTCTCGACCACGATCTACCCGTACACCGCATGGGAGCACGCTTCGTGGATACACACGGCATTCGGCAATGCCGCAGCTACCGGAGCAGGTGTCGAGACGGCGTACAAGGCACTGAGAAAGAAAGGCAAGATAACAGAGGATTTCAGATTCGTCACCTTCGCGGGGGACGGAGCCACATACGATATCGGATTCCAGGCCCTCTCCGGAGCATTGGAGAGAGGACACCAGATGATGTTCGTGTGCTTCAACAACGAAGCGTACATGAATACCGGTATCCAGAGATCCGGAGCGACCGAGTTCGGAGCATCGACGACGACATCGCCGGCAGGCACCGTACTTCAGGGAAAGACGGAATATCCGAAGGACTTCACGATGATCATCGCAGCCCACAACATCCCGTATGCCGCGCAGGTATCTCCCCACAACTGGAGGGATCTCATAACAAAATCCGAGAAAGGATTCGAATGTGGCGGTCCGGCCTTCATCAACGCGATATCGCCCTGCCCGAGGGGCTGGAGATTCGCGACGGAGGATACGATACTGTTGGCTAAGCTCGCCGTGGAGACATGCGTTTGGCCGCTCTTCGAATGCATAAACGGGGAGTTCACGCTCACCGCGGACAGCCTCAGGATAGCCGAGGGCAAGCAGGATAAGAAATCGGTCAGGGATTGGCTCGGTGCACAGGGCAGGTTCAAGCACCTCATGAAGGACAAGAACGCACCGATCGTCGAGAACATCCAGGCTGACGTTGACAAGAAATGGGACAAGCTCCTGAAGCTTTCCGGATTCTGAAACAATAAGAGGGGGTATCCCCCTCAATTTTCGTTTTATATCGGCATCATTGAGAAAGAAGCCCCTTGACAGCTTCGACGGGTATCATGATTATCTTTGCTGTCTCATCGAGAGTATTGCCTTCAGACATGACGCGTTTCGCGACGACCGACATAGATTCACCGATCTCGATGATGTGTCCGTCCGGGTCGTAGAGTCTGATGACACGTTGTCTCCATTCA
>CAZXIY010000031.1:0-13975 GCA_964640935.1 uncultured Methanomassiliicoccales archaeon | reverse complement strand
TGCTGTCTCTGCCGCAATATTGATCCTCGGCGGGATTGCGATAACGGTCCTTAAGAGCACAGTCGCGAATGTCATCTACGTCATTTGCCTGATAGCGGCGGTAATCGGCATTTATCTGCTGCATCGCAGGACGTCCCACTATGTATGTCCGAACTGCGATCACGTGTTCGTCATAGGGCTGTACAACGACCTCGTATCACGCACGACAGGCGACAAGAAACTCCTCAAATGTCCCAAATGCAAGAAGACCGGATATGCAAAGGAGATGCCTTACAGCAACGAAAAATCATCTGTTGATCACTGAGATCTGCAGGCTCTGCATGACATCGAATGTTTCTTCCCGAAGCTTCGCGTCGTTGGTCGCCACGCATCTGGCATCAACGACGATCTTTGCCTCCGGAAGTACCGTCTTTATCAGGACCGCATCGGCAACGACGCATATATTCGTCATGACACCGCAGACCTCCACTTCGTCATACGGTTTCTTTGCGATCTCGTATGACAGGTGAATGCTTCCGAATGTCTTTTTCATGAATTTGGGCGAACCTTCTGACAGTTCGGCGACGCGACCGTACAAAGCCCTCCCTTTTTCAGTACAGCAATGCTCAATCGGGAGATTGCGGCCTTCCTGTGTTGACAGATAGTTCTCATCGTGGCAGTCGAGGGTGAAATAGACGTCGTCGCCTTCGGCCTTGGCCTTCTTTATCTTCTCCGCAATGGAATCTTCTATCTGCTCCGCCTCTGGGAATCCGAGAGATCCTTTGACAAAATCATACTGATAATCTACAACAACTAATGCTTTCAACATAAAAACGACCCCGTGCCCACATATCATGTTTTTTCCTTATCGGCATTCTTTCTCTTTTCGCTCTCCATCTTCTCGAGTTCTGTGTAGGCTATCTTTCCGACCTTCGTGGTCGGCATCTTGTCTATGACCTCGAATTCCTTCGGCATTGCAAATTTAGATATGTTCTCGCGACAGTAGCTTTTCAGCTTCTCGATGAATTCCTCACTGTAATCGACCCCTTTGTTGAGGACGATGAATACTTTGACCTTTTGCTGCCTGACAGGATCGGGTATGCCTATCGCACAGGAACAGTCTATCCCGGGGAATGAATTGATGACATCCTCTATTTGACTGGGATAAATGTTGTATCCGGAGCTGATTATCAGTCTCTTATACCTCTGCCTGAAGTAAACAAAGCCGTCGCTGTCCATCATACCGATATCTCCGGTGTGCAGCCACACCCTGCCGTCCTTGTGGGTCTTCAGCGTATCTGCGGTCTCTTTGGGATTGTCCACATAACCTATCATGACATTCGGCCCGGAGATGCATATCTCTCCATCTTCGCCGTACGGTATCTCTTCGGTGGTGCCCATCCCGACTATCTTGAACAGCACATCGGGATAGGGGATACCTATGCTCCCCGGACGTTCGCACCCGATGGGTGTGAGACATGTTGCCGTGACGCATTCGGTAAGACCGTATCCTTCTCTCAATATCGTGCTGCAGTTGTGATCCGCCAGGAATTTATCCATCCTGATCTTGGTATCCCTGCTGAGGGCGTCTCCGCCGACGAACACGCCGAGAAGACAGGACAGATCGGCATTCTTGAAACAGTCGGATCTCATCATCTTCTCGTAAAGCGTGGGGACGCCTGCGATGAAGTTCGGCTTCTTCTCTACAACGAGTTTAGCATACGACTCTGGGGTGAACATAGGGACGAGTATGCATTTTCCTCCGAACGAGAGGAAGGTGTGGATGCCTATGCACAGACCGAATCCATGGAATATCGGCATCACTGAAAGCACCGAATATGTTCTCTTCATGTACTTCCGGGCATCATCTGAATAAAGTTCGTCTATCGAGCACGGAAGGCAGTTGCTGCATGCAAGGGTCTCTTTCGATGTCGCATTTATGTTCAGGCTGGAAAGAAGGACGCCTTTGGACGTTCCGGTCGTACCGCCGCTGTACAGTATGACCGCCGGATCGGATCCGCTCATGGGAACATCGGGCATGGAGTTCCCGTCGGATTTCTTGAGAAAATCCTTCCATGATAGAACAAGCGACGATTCCTTCATCTTCGGGACCTTGCGACCGAGTGTCAGAGAATAGCCTATCTTCTTGACGAATGACAGTTCATCCTTTATCGTGGCGACGATTATCGTTTTGAGACAGGTCTCATCCTGTATATCGATGAAATTGTTGCAGAAACCATCCAATGTCAGAGCTATCTCCGACTTGCTGTTGTTAATGTAATATTTGATCTCGTTCTTCGCCGAGAGCGGATGTATCATAGTTGATATCGCTCCGCATTTTATTACGGCGTAGAACATCTGAAGTGCCTGGGGAGAATTCGGCATGCAGATGAGGATTCTGTCGCCTTTCTTGACACCCATCTTGAAGAGGCACGCCGCGACATGGTCGATCTTTTCCACGAAATCTTTATAGCTTATCTGTCTGCCCATGAATTCGTATGCGATGTTCTCCGGGAATCTTACCGATACTATGCGTACTGTCTCGTAAAGAGAGATATCGGGGTGGCTGAGTGTGTCCGGGGTCTGAGAATGATCATAGAACTTCAACCAAGGTCTCTCATCATGGTCCATTTGATTCCTGCCGTTCTTTCTGGATAGCTCACAGATGCCTGCCAGTTCCCATTGAATCACTGACGGTATATTAACAATAATCGCAGATTGTTTCAGACGATGTCGGATACGATGCTGGGAAAGACCTCTTTCGCCTCTTTGATGGGCTGAAGGGGGAACACATGCGTCATTCCCTCATACTCGTGATATTTTATCTCTATGCCGCTCTTTTCGGCAATTTCCTTCAGTCTTCTCGAATCTGAAAGCAGGACCTCCCTAGTCCCGACATAGACGCTTATGCGACATTTATGGGGGATTTCCCCATATAACGGACTGAGGCGGGGGTCTTTTTTATCAACCGCCCCTGCCCACATATCACCGCACATCTTCAGCTCGTTCAAGGCCAGTCTGGGTTCGTTCTTGTAATATTCCGTCCTATCGACAGAATCGGTCATGTCGAGCCATGGTGAAAGAAGCACCACAGACCCCGGACAAGGAAGATCTGTGCCTTTCAGCATCTCTATGAATCCCAACGCCAGGCCTCCGCCGATGGAATCGCCCATTATTGATATGTGCTCCGGCTGAAAATCATTCAGCATCGATCCGTATACTTCGGACATCATTGCGTAAGTTTCTTCAAATGTATGCTTCGGGGCTAGCGGGTATATCAATGCATACACGGTAGCGTCAGCGGCGGACGAGAGCCTGTCAAGGAACCTGTAGTGATACCTGAGCATCTGATGTATGCAGGAACCGCCGTGTAGATACATAACGGCCTTATTCTTTCCGGGATTAATGATTGCACACTCTCTTCCAGAAAAATGCATGGTGGTGACTGGAACACGAAATTTGGAAACATCGAATGAATAACGTTCGTTGCCTTCGAGGTTCTTCTCGATATGCCTCTCAAGTCTCTTGGGATCGGAGAACTTACGCTGTCTTCCGGATATACGGAAATAGAATTCGACTACCCTGCTGCTTATGCTCCTCGGCACAAATCTGAGAGATGCTGGCCATTAATAACAATTTCCGCTCCAGCAACAGAAATAACCATAAGATATTTATTTGACCCAATGCCTGGGCGGTACCGATGGTCGAACAGAGCGTCTCAAATAACGTGTCGATTCTTGACCTCATGTGCAAGGACAAGTACGTTGCTGCCAGCAAACACAAACGTGCCAGGGATGATTTTTCTGCACAGGCCCGCTTGTGGATTCTCAGAAGGAACAATTATGGCGAGATGGCCAGGGACGATGTTGCTAAAGCCGCTGATTTTAAAAAAGAGCGCGACGAATACAACGAGAAGGTCCGCTCCCTAAAGACTCTTAGGGACGAGTGCCATCAGAAGGCCGCCGATCTAAAGGGGACCGATGATGCCGCATATTCCGAGGCCAGAGATCTTGGGAACAAATATCACGAGGAGATGACCGAATATTCTGCCAAAGGGCAGGCCGCCCACCAGAATATGATCTCTCTGTATGAGGATGCGGATGTTGCGAGAAAACTCTCGGATGCAGCCCAGAAAAAGTCGATAGAATGCAGAAAGGCCGCCGATACGGAGCATGCGGCCTTCGTCGAAGCAATGAAATCGATAAACGATCTGAAGGACAATCCTTTCTCCGACGAGACAGAGATCCAGATCTCCGACAAATACGAAAACGAAGATCAGTAAATTATCCGAGATATGCTGCCGGGGTCCGTTTCGGCCTTTATGAGCTCGGGGACCTCGCCGCATACCGCGAACGATCCGTTATACAGTGCCAGACATCCGTTCACGCCATCTATCCCGGCGATGTGCTCCAGACTTTTTGCAATGGAGCTGCGGTCCTCGTCAACAAGGATGTTGCCCAATGCGGTGGCGCAGGCATCAGCCAATATCACGTCATCGGAGAACACCGTACTGATATTGCTTTTGCCGAACGATACGGACGGCCCCACACTACCGGAAGATGAACAAACACCGGTTATTCTTCCTGTGCCCTCGATCTTCAGAGCGACATCTTTGAAACGTTCGTCGTCTGTGTAAAGACCTATAAGGACATCTCTGTCCGATACCATAGCTATGTCACCTCCGTTCTCTACTATGGCATAATCGGCACCCGACTCGACCATTGCTTCAACCGCAAATGAAGCGACTGCGCCGGCCACACCGGCCATAGGACCAACGCCGGCCGATTCCGACGCTCTGCACATCCTGACGATGAGCGGATTGTCAGTGTTCCTCGGGGCATAAGGGAAATAGGTGGTCTTGAAGAATGGATCGTCATAGATCTTCGACAGCAATATATCGCGCGCCTCGAAGATCGCCGTCTTGGCCGTATCAAAAAAAGAGTCGTCGGAGATGACTGACACTGCAGTCTCTCCGACCTCGAAATGGATCCTGCTCATAATGAGAGCGTGACCGCTTTCGTGGGGCAGGCAGTGAGGCACGAACCGCATGCTATGCATGTGTCTATGTTCAGATGGACCTCGTATGTCACCGGATCGTATGTGAACGATTTCGTGGGGCACACGGACACGCATGAACCGCAACTGAAGCACTTCTGCTTGTCGCGGCTGATATGCTTGTCGAGTTCGTTGATCTCTATCCCGCCGGATTCTGTGAGGTACTTTATCGCGGCCTTTATGCTGCTCTCTTCGCCTTTAAGCTTCAGGATCAGCACTCCGCCGCCATCCTCGATCTCCGCCCTGAGGATATTGGGTTCTATGTTGAACTTGGTGACCAGCGTATATGCTACGGAGTCCTGTATGTTGTTCTCCGAGAATTTGAACTTGTACTTCTGCTCCATGATATCACTCCTTGATCTCCAGTCCTTTGACGGAACCGGACTTTGGCAATCCTTTTACGAACTGCGTGATCTCGAATTCTCCGTTCTCGATCCAGTCCTTTAGCTGGGCAGCCACCTTCTTTGCTCCCCAATATGAGGACAGCGAAGACGTCCTGATCTTTTTGCCGTTGTATTCGATCGAACCGCTCCTGAGCTGGGCATAGTTGTACTGGGCCAAAGACGGCCTCCCCTTCGATGTGACGCTGTAGTCGACCAGATTGGCATAGATGTCCTCATCGGATACCGATGCACGTTTCATGATGTCGGCGTTGAGTATAGGTATCGGGATACCGACACCTATTGCGAGAGAGGTACCGTATCCGTAGATATCCAGTCCCCTGACGTAGGTGCGGTCCATCTGTTTCATATCGCCTATAAGGGCCAAAGTCCTCGCCCCGGATGTCGGGATGCCGTTCTTCTCCGGAGGAGCGGTATTGAACTGCGTCCCCTGCCATGCCACATATCCTTCTCCGCCGCCCAGGAATATGTGCGTTCCGACACCTATGGTGTCGAGATGCGGATCGTTCATGAGAGGCGACAGCTGACCCGCGGAACTGTACGTGGCGTTCTTCATCCTCGGGAGGAGTTTGCCCATGTAAGTGTGCAGAGTCCTGTCGGATGTATTGGTAGCGATCGAATAGTTCTGGTAGCTGTTGCGCGGATTGTACAGATACGCTTCGTTGAGGTCGCTGAGCGTTATGTTCGTGTCTATATCCTTTCTGACATAACAATCGGTGCCCGGGCCCCAGGCGTGAAGATGCACTTTCTTTCCGGCTATGAGATCCTCTATGACGTGTCCGCCGCCATATCCTCTACCTTGATCGTCGGACTTCTGAGTGGCTCCGATGTATGTGTCCACGGCGGCCAATCCGCCGTAGGCCTGAACGCCGTTCATAAGGATATTCGTCATCCTGATCGGAGGATCGGAATGACCGAAGTTGAGGAACGCGCCTGAGGAGCACATGGCACCGAAGGTACCTGTGGTCACAACATCTACCTTCTCAGCCGCTTTTTCCACACCGACCTTCTTGACGAGGTCTATTACCTCTTCAGCGGTGTAGACGACCGCCTTCTTCTGGCGGATCTTCTCGTTGATCTCCTCGTATGTCTTTGCCATGTTTTCACCTCAAACTGTTTCGAATATGTTTAGATCAGTTTCTCCGCTTTGGCGAGCTCGGCGTTGAGGACCGAACCTCCCGCTCCGCCTCTCAGGGTGTTGTGGGAAAGAGCGAAGATCTTGCAGTAGTCGCCTTTCATTCTGATCCTGCCGATAGTCACGGCCATTCCCTTGGATCTGCCGGTGCCTCCCGCGAAGACATCGAATGCAGGCTGCGGCCTGTTCTCCTCCGTCCTCACGATGATCGGTTGCTCCGGTGCCGACGGGAGCTTGAGCTTCTGAGGCACCCCTCTGAAACTTTCGAATGTCTCTGTGATGTCCTCGACGGACGGCGTCTTCTTCATCTTCACTACGAGCGACTCCAGATGTCCGTCCACGACCGGTACTCTCGCGCAGTTGGCGTAAACGTTGAACTTCGCGAAGTCGAACTTCCCGTGCGAATATGTTCCGAGCATCTTCGCAAGCTCCGACTCCATCTTCTCCTCTTCGCCTTTGATGAACGGTATCACATTTCCCACGGCATCCAAGGACGGAACGCCGGGATACCCTGCCCCGGAAAGGGCCTGGTATGTGGATATGAAGACATCCTCGAGTACGTAATCGTTGTTCAGAGCCGCAAGAGGGGCGGCGATACCGGTGGACGAACAGTTGGCATTCGTCACTATGAATCCTCCGTCCTTGTACGCTGTCTGATCCTTTATCGAATCCAAATGTTCTGGATTCACTTCCGGGATCAGGATCGCAACATCCTTGTCCATCCTGTGCGACCCCGCATTGGTGAATACGCCCACGCCCTTCTCGGCAAGTTCCGTTTCGGTCGGTCCCGCCAGATCCGACGGTATACCGCTGAATGCGATCCTCGCATTCTTGGATATCTTGTCCAGGTCCATCGTCTCGATATTCATATCGAGCGTATCATCCTTGTAAACGTAATCTCTGACCTTCAACACGTCGCCCAGCTTCTTGCCGTTCGACCTTTCGGAGGCGTAAAGCCCCTCTATCTCGAAATACGGGTGGTCCTCCAGCATCTCGACGAACCTCTGACCGATCATGCCCGTGGCTCCGAGTACTGCGACCTTTATCTTGCTCATCTCAGCGTGTCTCCTAATAAGATATGAGACCCTGTTACACCATAGATGATTTAAACATATTCTGACAATAATATTCTTTAATGAATATTATTGACCCAAAAAAATGATTGGACATATATTAACGAGATCTATCGGCAGCGGTCACTCGAAATAATGGTGCTGCCTCTCCTTAGAGATCTTCAGTATCACTTCGGCGATCTGCCTGGCCTCGTCCTCGGAGAGACTGACCTCCTCGCAGAGCTCATGGTACCTCTGTATCACTTCGCGCTCCTTCGATTCATCCCAGTAGCTCTGAGCAGACTGCTTCTTAGCCTTTGCGAGCTCGTCCGCGATCTCCATGCGGGTGGCGATCAATTCTATGATCTGCTGATCGATATCCTCGATCATCTCTCTGAGCTCTTTGGTGTTCGGCATCGAATCACTGCGACTAGCATGACATTTCTCGTATTTATGGCCAATCGATGGATCGCATCGGCATATATGCTGATATGACGGACTTATCGTGCAACACACGAGTCAATAAGTTGACCGCCCCGATGGACAGAGATGTCTCTCAAAGTAACATTATGCACACAACTATACAATGAACACCTTATGTACAATCAGAACGATACGCGCTCATGGAGAAGGTAATCTCTAATTTCAATGGATTTCCGTCACAGAAGTCCGTTGCGATGGTAATGCTCAGACACGGTATCCGCGTCTCCGACGGAACTGCCTATTGCGGGAACATCATGATCTCCGATACCGCCCTCGGTAAGGCCGCAGGCGTGGACAGACGCGTCGTAAGGTCCACGATCGATCATATCGAGAGCATACCTCTTCTCAAATCTGTATTCTCCAAACTCAACAGCATGTCGCTCCTTTCGGATGTCGCACCGTTCATCGGGTGCACGACATTGGAGATAATCCCCGTAGATGCACGCATACCGGGCATATTGGCCGATGTGACCAAGACCATCTACGATGCGGGGATATCCGTAAGACAGGCCGTCGTCGACGACCCCGGTCTGCAAAAGGATGCCCATCTGATAATAGTCCTGGACGGTCAGCTTCCTCCCGAATACATCCCGAAACTGAAATCCTGCCGCGGCGTGGACAGCATAATCATAAGATGATCACTTTATCGTGACCTTCCTGAACTTCCACGCACAGATAGTCACCATAGCGACTGCGACGATCAGCAGTATGAGCATCTCGATCCCGGGGAATGTTCCGGCCGCTGCCGCTCTGGCCCCGTCGATAGCATAGCTCATCGGATTGCATTTTGCGACGTAATACAGGACCATCGGCATATCCTCATATTTCACCAGCGCAGATGATGCAAGGTAAAGAGGTATCGATATGAACGCCTGGGCCGCGGCATAGGAATCGTGATCGGTAAGGAACAGGGCGATGGTCGTACCGAAGGATGATATTATCACTCCGAATATGAACAGCAGCACATACATCTCCAGATACGCCAGCGGCGACAGTACCGTCGCTCCGACCGCGATGGCGATGAGCAGGATGACTGTGGCCTGCAGGAGCCCCCTTATTGTGATGAACAGGATCTTCCCGAACAGTATCGCTTCCCTGGGGGCCGGCATCGCCAGGAATTTGTTGAGATAGCCCAGGACCTTGTCGAACATCAGCGACGAACCTCCGGCCAATCCGGCAGTGAGCATCGTGAGTACCAGGATACCGGGTGTTATGTAATCCAGGTAGTTCTCATACGGTGACGGTATCACCAGGCCCATGAAAAGGAGCCATGCCGCCGGCATCGCCAACGTAGAGATCACATTCAGCGGCGATCTCAGCCACCTCAGCAGATCCCTTTCCATGTATGCGAACATCCTATACACGGTCATCTCCTCCCCATGATGTTCCTGAACTGCCTGTCGTTGAACGATCCTTCCTCGGCCGTTCCGACGGACTGCATATAGACATCCTCGAGCGTCGGCTCTCTGACGGACCACGAGAATACCTTTGTGCCGTCATCAGCGTACGCGTCGATGATCTGCGGCAGCTTATCAGCCCCGCGGTCCACATTGAATACGGCCTCGCCGCATTCGTATCTCACCGCATCGACGCCTTCGGGGATATGAGATGGAAAACCGTCATCGGTCCTCACGGTGACCACTGCTCTCATGCCGGCCGTAAGATCGAACGGACGTCCCTCTTTGACCAGCACTCCCTTCTTCAGGATGCCTACGCGGTCGCAGTAGCGTTCCGCCTCGTCCATCTGATGCGTCGTGACGAAAATCGTCACTCCCTTCTTCTTGAGTTTCACAACGTATTCCCATATCGACATCCTGGATGCGACGTCGAGGCCTACCGTGGGCTCGTCCAGGAAAAGGACCTGGGGCTCGTGGACGAGAGCCTGGGCCAATTCGAGCCTTCTCCTCATCCCTCCGGAATAGGTCTTCGTGCGTTCATCCGCGCGATCGGTGAGATTCATGATCTCGAGCACGTTCTCGACCCTCTTCTTCCTCTCGCCTCTGTCGCGTATGCCGTACAGCTTGGCGAAGAAGTCCACGTTCTCCCTTCCTGTCAGACGTATGTCAACGGCCATATCCTGCGGAACGTAGCTGATGCATTCTCTGACCTGCAACTGCTCCTTGGAGACGTCGTGACCGCATACGGATGCTGTGCCCTCCGTTATCGACAGGAGCGACGTCAGCATGTTGACTGTGGTCGTCTTCCCGGAGCCGTTCGGTCCGAGAAGGCCGTAGATCTCGTTGTCCACCGATAGATCGAGGCCGTCGACCGCTAACAGCTCCCCGTATCTCTTCGTCAGTCCGTTGGCGACTATAGCAGTCATCTTCTTCTCCCGTGGACCTTGTCCATTATCTTCGATATATCTGATCCCAACCCTTCGATCTCCGACGGGGACATGATGCTGACCTCGCCGCCCTGGATATCGCCGCTGCCGGCAAGATCCTCCATCCATGATTCTATCTCCGCATAGTTCCCGCGAAGATCGTCCAGGACCTTCGGGTCCGCCTTCCAGAGACCGCGGGCCTCCGCTTCGAGCAGACGGCGGGAGATCTCCTCTGCAGCATACGGATTGTTGTCCCTGAAGAACTTCCGCATATCGTCGTCGTTGATGTATTTGGATGCGATATCGTCGAATATGCGGTCGTCGACCTCCTGCGTCGATGCCTCCCATCCGTAAACGCGGGTGATCTTCTTCATCATATCGGCCGCTCCTTTGTAGCCGTGCTCCTTCATCCCATCCATCCATGCGGGATTCAGAAGCTTGGACCTGGCGACGCGGTTTATCTCGTCGGATAGGGTCCTGACGCTGACGGCCTCGGTCTCCCTCGTATCTCCGTAGTATGCCTTCACATCCTTTCCGGAAAGATGCCTGGCGGCCGCAGTCATCCCGCCCTGGTTGCTGTAGTAGCAACAGCATCCGAGAAGGTCGTGCTCGTCCGTCATGACCTTGTTGAACGTCAGAGAAACGTTTTCGAGACCTGATGCGAACTGCTCATGGGACGCCCTCCCTTTCCTGGAATTACCATAGGCATATCCATTCGTCGCGATGTAGATCTCGGCCAGATCCTTCTCGTCCTTCCATGCTCCTGACAGGACTGCCAGGTTGACCCCGCTGGCGTAGGTCCCGGGCTTTGATGAGAATATCCTCGCCGTAGCCTCTTCCCTTGATGCTCCAGATCTGACATCGAGATCTGTATGCTTTCTCAACAGGTTGACATCATACGGCTCATCCAACTCGGAGACGGCCACGATCGCGGAATCCACCAGATCGACGCAGTTGGGGAAATTGTCCCTGAGTATACCCGATATGCGTATCGTCACATCGATACGCGGATGCGACATGGACTCATACGGAACGATCTTGAACGATGTCACATGACCGCTGTTCTCCCACACAGGTTCCGCGCCGATCAGTGAGAATATCTCGGCCATCATCTCGCCGTCCGCGGCCATTATATCACTGGTCATCCACTGGAATGCGACAGATTCGGGATACTTCCCCTCGTCGTTCAGGTATTTATCCAGCAGTGCATCGGCCAGTCTTGTTCCGACACGCCATGACGATGTCGTAGGCACCCGTTTCGGATCCAGGGAATAGAAATTCCTCCCGGTCGGAAGTATGTCCTCGCGCCCTCTCGTCATGTATCCGGACGGCCCCGGCGGAGTGAAACCGCCGTGGGCGGAGTTGAGCAGCGAACCCATCTCGTCGGAATCCTCTACTCCTTTTCTGATACTGCGTACCCTGTCGATACAATCTTGAAGCCCTTCGACTGCCGGGCGTCCGATCGCTTCGGCAACATCGTCCGCATCGGAGCCGTTCAATGCCATGCGGACCATCATCTCGATACGTTTGTCGATCATCTCCATGACGGCACCGTTCGATATCCCGAGATCCTTGTTGAACCCTTCCGGGTGGACGAGCATATCCGGATACGAGACGGAATACATCGAAGATATCGTCTTTCTGGGGGATGCCTTGCCTTCGATATCATATCTTATCATCGATGTTATGAGCTCGGCAAGCCGGCGGCCTTCCGGCATCTCGCCGAAAGTGTGCATCCCGACCTCTATCCTGGATGTGCGTATACCTGTCAGGACCTCATGACATTTCCTGACTGTCTCATCCATCGGCGTTTCGTGACTGATGCCGATGCCGTTCAGCCCCGCCTTGGCGACGGCATCCAATATCATGTGGTGAAGGGCGTGCTTTCTCGCATCATCCCCGGACGCGGTCTCATATTGTGCGAGCAAATTATCAAGCGTGATCAGATCGCCGTACAGTCCTGAAGCGGCCATCGGCGTCTGCATGTGGCCAGTCAGTGTCGCGTAGCAGCGTCTCTTGGCGATCGAACCTTCGGGTGGGTTGTCTGTATTGTAGACGTACACCATCGGCGTGTCGCCGATGCATATGTCCGGATAGCATTCCTCGGACAGCCCCGTACCTTTTCCCGGAAGGAACTCAAGTGATCCATGGGTACCCACATGTATCATGAAATCTGCCTTGAAAACGTCCCTGAAGAAGTGATATGTCGCAAGGTATTGGTGTGTCGGCGGACAGTCCGGGTCGTGGAGTATCTTGCAAACGCTCCCGTCGCATTTCGATCCGTAGCAGCCTCTCTTCGGCTGTACGGCCACCACGGCATTCCCGCACTTCAGACCGGTGATTATTATGTCCCCGTCGACTATCATCGACTGCCCCGGCGGTTCGCCCCATGTCCGTACGACGTCTGCCCTCACCTTCTCCGGAAGCGTGTCGAAATATCTTCTGTACTCGTCGGTGCTCATCCTGTATACCGCACCGCCGGATGACACGATATCGGCGACGGATGTCCACCTGAATTCGGATGTCGCCTTACGCGAATTGAAAGCTCCGATCAGATCTTCGGCATCCTTCGGAACAGATACATCGTACCCGGATGCATGTAACTCGCGGAGTATTCCGACGGTGCTCCTTATAGCATCCAGGCCGGCCGCGCTTCCGATGTTGGCTTCGACGGAAGCACACGGATTATTGTTCAGTATGAGAACGGTCCTGCACTCGGACCTTTCTTTTTTCTTCAGTCCGATCCATTTCTTTACCCTGCGGGCTATCTTCTCTCCTCTTCCGGGGATAGCCGCACGGTTGTAGCAATCGCCGTCGTTCATCCTCGTGGTCCCGAGCATCAACGGTTCTATCGCACCTTCGAATTCCGGCATTGCGATGCTCCAGGCGATGTCGGCAGAGAGCGTATCGGAATCTCTCCAATCGTCGATCGTCATATCGTATGAGATTATGGGCTGGAATATCGGTATGTTCAGTCCTTTCAGAATGTCTGCGGACGAACCTGCCGCCTCCTCCTGCGTCATCGACGGTTTCTTGCCGATCATGAATGTTACCATTTTTATGACTGCACTGGCGATCGGCTTTCCGTCTGAGATGAGGTATCTATCCATGCATTCCGCGATATTCAGCGACCCATACTCCTCATTGTGAAGGGAGTTCGTCATCACCGGGATGACACGGAGTCCTTCGTCCTCCAGGTCGGATATCATCTCTTCTTCGATCCGCTTCTGACCGGTGATCCACGCGCTGCGCGATATTATGAGTGCAACGATATCCCCGCTGCCGCCGTACTCTGCCAGATATTCATCGGTGCTTTCGAACACCCTGTCGCCGAACCTCGGATGGACGATGCCCTGCCAAGGGACCACGACGGGCGGCAGAGCGAGTATCTCCCTGCCGCCGAAGACCATATCGATGTAGTCGATGAGCCTGTCGAAATTCTCGGGACTGCCGTTCAGAAGATAGGAATAGATGTCGGAACAGACCTTCGGTTCCGCCGATCAGCGTATCCGCGCCGAGGCTGCCGACCAGCATGTCGTCGCCCGCG
>CAZXIY010000030.1:0-14058 GCA_964640935.1 uncultured Methanomassiliicoccales archaeon | reverse complement strand
CCAAAGCCGACTCGGGCTAAAGTGTATATAATCACATTTTGTTGAGGGGTGGAGTTACTGTAGGGAACCGTGTTCGGGATTTCGTCCCGATGCGGATATCACGATCAGGAGATATTGTAATGGATAAGACAGACAAGATTTGGCTTGACGGGAAAATGGTCAAATGGGAAGATGCAAAGGTCCACGTTCTCGCACACGGACTCAACTACGGAACAGGTGTCTTCGAAGGTATCCGCGTCTACGACACGCCGGAGGGTCCGGCAGTCTTCAGGCTAAAGGATCACACCAAGAGACTCATGGACGGATGCAAGTTCATGGGCATCGACATCAATTTCAACGGCAAGGAATACGGCTTCGATGACATCATGAACGCCATAAAGCAGGTCGTCAGGGAGAACAAGAATGTCGATTACGTCAAACCCTGCATATTCCTCTCCGGAGAAGAGGTCGGACTCAACCCCGTCGGCGTCCCCGCCAGCATGGCGATCACGGCCATACACATGGGCGGATACCTCGGCAAGGGGGCGGACAAGGGAGCATCCATAATCGTCTCATCCTGGCACAGACCGGATAACCTCTGCGCACCCGCAGGAGCGAAGGTCAACGGCGTCTACGTCACGTCATGCCTCGCAAAGAGGGAAGCGATCACACGCGGAGCGAGCGAAGCGGTCATGCTCAACTCCAACGGATATGTCGGAGAGTGCACGGGAGAGAACATCTTCATCTACAGACAGGGGAAGATCATGACGCCCAAGCCGTCCGACAGTATCCTTCAGGGGATCACCAGGAACTCGATAATAGAGGTCGCCAGGGATCTCGGATACGAGGTCGAGGAGACCGACATCTGCAGGACGGAGCTTGTCACCGCGGACGAGGTCTGGATGACCGGTACGGCCGCAGAGGTCGCACCTGTTACGCGCGTCGACGAGAGACCAATAGGCGACGGCAAGATCGGCCCGGTCGCAACGGCGCTTCGTGCAAAGTTCGCCGACATCGCACGCGGGAAGGATCCCAAGTACGATGCATGGCTCGATCACGTCAACTGAAACTTCATTCGAGGCCCCTAACGGGGCCTCCTTCGTTCTTTTGAAAACAAATATTAACACAGTGGTCGCTTCTGAATCGTTACTATGAAACTAGGGATAATCGCATGCGATGTTCTGAAACCCGAGATTGAACATCTGACCAAGGACGATCCCGATTTTGTGTACCGCGAATATCTCGAATTCGCACTTCACGAGTATCCGCAGGACATGAAGGCAAAGATAATAGAGACCGTTAACGCCACCAAAGGGAAGGTGGACGGTGTACTGCTCGGATATGCGGTGTGCCAGTCGCTGTCGGGCGTTACAGACCAGCTGGACGTGCCAACCGTTATGCTCCCGGGTGCCGATTGCATAGATGCCCTGCTCGGGGCAGATGAATATGCCAGAGAGAAGGAGATATGCACCGGTACATGGTTCTCGTCACCCGGATGGGCGGAGGAAGGCGTGAACGGTCTTATCAAAGAGTTCCATCTCGATTCGGTAGAGGGATATGAACCGCAATTCTTTCTGGATATGCTCTTCGAATCCTACGAAAGGTGCCTGTTCATCGATACCGGTGTAGGGAATACCGAGTACTTCGAAGGCAAATCGGAAGAGGTCGCAAAACAGCTCAAACTGAAGCACGACTGCAGGAAATGCGATCTCGGAAGGATCGAGGGTGCTATCAGGGAACTGAAAGCAAAAGTATCAAACTGAATGAAAATTGAAAAAGACCCCGAAGGGTCTTGTTTAGCTCTTCATCACTGCAACGAGGAAGATCGCAACAGCGATAAGTGCGCCGACAAGCACGCCAATCAGATTGATCAACGCGTTGTAGAATACATCCCACAATGCAACGTCGCAGAACGGTTCTACGGTGCTCCATCCGGTGAGGTAGGCCCATACTATGCCGACAACGAGGCCGACTAGGAACAGGACGACACCGACAGACCTGCTTTTGCCGCTGCCGAAGTATGCTGTGAATATACCAGCAAGTACCATGACGATGGCAAAGGCAAGTATGATGATTGTCAGGAATTCCATTATATCCATTTTTTAAACTCCTTTTGTTTTTGTCAAGCCAGATATCAACAGTACCTGCCGACTTAGTGGGTCGATATCAAATTCACCCTTATTTAACTTTTAGTAGGGGCGACTTTGACAGTCGTGCCTCATCGGATACCTGACTTGTATTGTATCTCGACAAAACAACAGATGTATAATATTGTGATGGCATTATCGGTCGAGTGATGTGACGTGATAATTACAAAAACTCCGCTCAGGGTCAGTTTCTGCGGCGGAGGGACCGACATCCCCGCCTACTACAGGAAGCACGGCGGATGCGTGGTCAGCACGGCCATCGACAAGCACATCTACATCACTTCCGCGCCGTCATTCTACACCGATACCATTCAGTTGAAATATTCTGTTGTGGAAAAAGTCACAGACTACGACAAGATCAAACACCCGATTTTCAGAGAGTGCCTCAAGTCGTACGGTGTCAGGGGAGTAGAGATCAACAGCACGGCCGACATACCTTCCGGAACAGGTCTCGGATCATCGAGCACATTCACCGTGGGTCTGATAAACCTCATCAGGACGTATTGCCGCAAGAGCACGTCCAAGGAGATATTGGCAAGCGAGGCATGCGAGACCGAGATAGAAAAGCTCGGAGAGCCAGTAGGCAAACAGGACCAGTACGCGGCAGCCTACGGCGGTCTGAACTACATCAGGTTCAACCGCGATGACACCGTCGAGGTGGAGCCGATACTCCTGGACGGCGACAGGAAAAGAGAGATGTCCGACAACCTTATGATGTTCTACCTGGGCGGCACCAGGAGTGCGTCCTCGATCCTGGAGCAGGATGGATACAAGAAGGATACATCCTCGTCGGAGGACAAGAAGAGACAGCTGTGCGAATTGGCCGATAGGCTGAAGGACGAGCTAAACTGCGGGAACATAGACTATCTCGGAAAATCCCTGCAGGACGGATGGACGATAAAGAGGACGCTTGCGGACGGGATATCCAACGACGCGATAGATTCAGTGTACGAGCGGGCAATGGACAACGGCGCTGCCGGCGGGAAGCTCCTCGGTGCGGGCGGGAACGGGTTCATGCTGTTCTATGTGGAAAAGAACAATCAGCAGGCGGTAAGAAATGCCCTGTCCGGTTACAGGGAACTCGCGTTCGATTTTGATAATGCCGGTTCATCGATCATTTATAACGACGAGCTGAAGAACATCTGACATGTTACAGATATCGAGAGTATTCAGATATCCGATTTCTTTGCCGTGAATACAAGGTACTTGCTGAGGATCCAGTTCAGAACTATCTCGATGATGCTGGTGACGATCTTCGACAGGAATCCGTCCACGCCCAGAAGGCTCTGATTCAGACCGAGTCCGTAAAGTATCGGGAACAGGACCATAGCTATGACGCCTGTGACGATCCTCGAGCCAACGAACGATCCGAATTCGCGTACGACGGTCTTCGGTTCCAGTGATTTGCTGAGGAACACGAACCATTTGTTCGTTACGAAAGCGAATGACACGCCGCAGACCCACGAAAGTACGTTGCTGAGGTTTATGTCGATCCCGAGAAATACGAACAGCGCGTAAGATACCCAGCTGATTATGGTGGTGAATCCGCCGAAGATGAGATAGGAGATACCTTCCCGATGTTTACTCATCATATCGTCGTATAGTTCCTTGATCATAGGATGCCCACGCAACGGTATTTGATTTCCATATTAATAATCATCATCCGTCATTTTGAAGAATACTGCAAATCGAGATTACCGGAGAGGGTTTCTCGTTATCGACGAATGCGCGATGACGCCATATCGGTTGAATATCGTAGATTGTCAAAAGTGAATCGAAATCATGGGCTATCCCATCGATGACCAGCGGTCATTTTCGGGGGTCGTCCAAGAGACGTATCGTTAAATATTTACTTCTATATGCAAGAGCATGGGCGAGGAGTCAGGGGATCAACCGATCACGGCCAAGGTCGTCGGATTCCTAAGGAACCCTATCGTACTGATCGTCGCATTTGCGCTGCTCATAAGACTGATATGCGCGCCTTTCATCGTATACGATTTTGACATCTATCACTGGGCAGTGATAATGGAGAACATAAATTCCGGGAATGGTCTCTACGAGCTTACCGGATACTTCTACACCCCCGTATGGGGTTATGTCATGGGTTTCATAGACATGATATGGAACGCGTTCCTATCGATAGACGTCTTCGGGATCAGAGTGACCGAGCTGTTCCCCATCGAGAATCTGGATTACATATACCACAAGGCCACGGTGACATCTCCAGAATTCAATACGGCGTTCAAGATACCGCTGATCATCTGCGATTTCATCGTCGGATACATCATCTACAAAGTTGTGTCGGAGATGACCGGCGACAAGAAGAAATCAACGACGGCGTTGGCTCTCTGGCTGCTTTGTCCGATCGTGATCTACATGTCCGGCGTTCAGGCGATGTTCGATACCATCTCGGCATTGCTGATGCTGTTGTGTGTCATACTATTCTGGAAAAGATACTATTTCTTGGGCGGTGTGATGTTGTCATTCGCAACGCTGTTGAAATTCTTCCCCGGATTCTGTCTGGTCGTGTTCGTCGCGCTGATAATTGTGAGGCACAGAGAGGAGGGGACGGCATACAAGAATCTGTTGTTTGCGGCCCTAGGTGGTATTCTCGGCACGATCGTGATCATGCTCCCGAATATTATGAGCGGGAACATATTGGACACACTGTCGTTCGTGTTGGACAGGGTGGGATCGGACAATCTGCTGAATACGATCTACAATTATGCTATGGTCATTTTCGCTCTGTTCTGCATGTTCTATCTTGGATATCGCATGTACAAGAGCAAACCAGAGGATATCGACAGCAACTTCCTGAAGTACGTGATGCTGACACTTACAGCGGCGGTGCTGATATCCCCGTCGCCGCAGTATGTGATCGTGCTTCTCCCGTATCTGATACTGTATGTTCTGACCGTGGACAGAGGCTACACCGTATGCCTGATGATGGTCGGTATCGGAGCGATGCTCACTGCGTTGGCAGTGAACAATTTCTCATTATTGGCATCTGCATCGGCATTCTTCGGTTGGGTATCTCCGGAATGGGTCATCTCGTGCATGCAGTCATTCGAGACGATGATAGGCAACGTATCGCTGATGACGATCGTCTATTCGCTTTTCGGTGCGGTGATGTACATAGGCCTTGCATTTATCTTCCTGTTCAGTTTGGAAGGACCGATAAGATCCAGATGGCCGAAGATAGGCAATGCGATAGATAGGGTGAAGAGCACATGTCAATGGGGGCGCACAGATGAAAACGTGGAATAAACGCGACAGGCATCTGATCGCGGTAGTTGTTCTGATAATCGCCGTTGTGCTCATCGGGGAGGTGTACATATACACATTCAGCGCCGGCACATACGGTTCTTCAACAAAGATGAGCTCGGACGGCGTGATATACAATGTCAGCTCCGGTTCGTCCAACAGTTACAATGTCATCGTCAGCGACAACGGCGATTTCGAGCCCATCACCGAGTACTACGTCTATTACGATGAAAGATACGAATCCAATGTTGTGTGCGAGTGGCAGCCGATCGGTTCGAAGGCGTTGACTGAAAGTTATTACTTATCGCAGCTGAAGTGCCAGTTGGAGTACCGTGGCGTCACATCTCTAAAAACGGTCGATGCGGACGAGTTAGCATCTCTGATGAGAGAGGATGTTTCATCAGGCAACTATTCGAAGGGTCTGATTATAATATCGGGTGCTTTCCCGGATACAGTATACACGGGGGGATCATCAGATCTTATCTTCTCGTGGATGTCCGGCGGCGGAAGTCTGTATTGGCTCGGAAACATTATCGGCTCATGCTATTCGACACAGGCCGGCGGACTTGTCGATGTCAGCGGATATCAGACGCTGTTCTTCGGAACGGAAGGTTGCGTGAACACGGATAAGGATCTTCGCGTCGCATATTCCGACATAACGGATAACGACTACAGATATGCGTTGTCGATGATGAACAACAACGTCAAATACGGCGTGAACGCAGAAATGCTGAGCGGAGGCACACTTGCCATCGGATACACCGAAGATGATTATTCCAGCATAGTGTTCAACAAGTTCGGCGACGGCATGATATGCGTGCTGGCAGGCGACATGTCTAACAACCAACGTGCAGACCTGGCACAGATCATATCGTCTGGATTATGTTACAACTCTGCGATAATAGGGCAGGCCAGCGGCACCGTCACAAGAGGGAGTGTCAGCGGCACTGTGGATATGACGGCCCCGTCGCAGTATTCCAGCGTGTACATCTACTACGGCGGTTACTATCCGGTATACGGCAGATGCTACCAGTATCTCGGAACAGATCCGTGCGAGATCTGAGCATCCAACCGCATTCATTGTTCTGATACGATCTTACATGATCTCTGCAGCGGCACATATCAGTTCCAGACCATCATTAGGCATGTTTATTAAGGTCGATAAAAATGTAGACACATGGAGAATGTTGATTTCAGATCCGATATAACGCAGTATACGGATGTTCTTACAAAGACGATCGACTCTGTCGACAAGAAGCAGATCAACGATGTGATGAATGTCATTCTTAAAGCGTATCAGAACGAATCTGAAATCTATATTTTCGGCAACGGCGGGAGCGCCGCGACCGCATCGCATTTGGTCTGCGATTTCAACAAAGGCGTTTCGATGAAACTCGATAAGAAATTCAGATTCATATGTCTGAACGACAACATCCCCACGATGATGGCCATTGCGAATGACTGCGGATACGACAACGTTTTCGAGATGCAGCTTGAAGGAAAACTGAAGAAGGGCGATATTTTGATCGCCATCTCCGGCAGCGGAAATTCCAAGAATGTGATCAAAGCAGTCGAATATGCCAGATCGCAGGGCAACGAGATAGTTTCGATGACAGGTTACGGGGGCGGGCAGCTTCTGAAATTGTCCGATCACCCCATCCACGTGAACATAAACGACATGCAGAAGGTCGAGGATGTCCACATGATGGTAGGTCATCTGATATCGCAGATACTCGCCAGGCATTTCGGCCATCCGATGTGTTAGGCGTTCAAATGAGCAGAAAGGTAGTTGTAACGGGCGGGGCGGGATTCATCTCATCGCACCTGGAGGATCTGCTGATAAAGGCTGGATGCGAGGTGACGTCGATCGATTCCGTCAAGACCGAGAACTGCCGCAACATAGAGCATCTTCTGGATAACGACAGATTCAGATATGTGGAGATGGACGTCAACGATATCGACGCTCTGAAGAAGGAGACCGCGGACTGCGACATGATATACCATCTCGCAGCGAATTCCGACATACAGAACGGCGGGCAGAATCCAAGTATCGATTACAACAACACCTTCCAGACCACCCGTTCCGTACTGGAGGCGATGAGATGCAACGGCATTAAGAACCTCTTCTTCTCATCGACATCCGCCGTTTACGGGAACGTCAAAGGAAAACTCAATGAGACGACAGGCGGATTGAAGCCAATATCATATTACGGGGCGTTCAAGCTGTCATCGGAAGCTATAATCTCGGCGTATTCGTACATGAATGACCTCAACGCGCTGGTATTCAGATTCCCCAATGTCATCGGGCCCCGTCTGACGCACGGCGTGATATTCGACTTCGTACGCAAACTGAAAAAGGATCCGAAATGTCTGCAGATCCTGGGCGATGGGAAACAAAACAAGCAATACGTGTATGTTCTGGATCTCGTGAAAGGGATCGTGGATTTCTCAAGCAGGATGGAGGGGGGGTACTCGCTCTACAACATATCCACCGAATCTTTCACAGATGTGAATACGATCGCGGATCTCGTTTGTGAAAGGATGGGGCTGGACGGAGTCGAGTACGCGTACACCGGCGGTCCGTGCGGATGGAAAGGCGACGTTCCGTCATTCGATTACGATATATCCAAAGCGAAAGAACGCGGATGGAGATACAGGTTCGATTCGACGCAGTCTGTGAGAGAGACGCTGAAGAATATCGAGTTGTAAGGGACAATCATACTTGTCGTCATTCTGCCGAGTTACGTCTTGTTCCAGCAAAGACGATAACTATAAACAATGCCCCGCATACACACATGGGAGGGGACCGTATGGAAGATTTTGATAATATGTCACAAACACACACTGGGACAATTATCAAACAGTTCCGGGAAAACACTTCCAGATCCCTGATAATCGTTAGTTCGGTTATACTGTTCGTTGCTGCGGTGCTATGTATCGTACTTCAGAGCGATCATGGCGTCCAGGACGACGTCATCAATTTCTATACATGCGCGGAGATGATCAAGGACGGACTCATGCCATACAGGGATTTCGTTTTTGAATTTCCCCCATTCTCGCTGATATTCTTTCTGATACCATCCATATTCACGTCAGATCTTGGAACATATGTGTTCCTGTACAGTCTCGAAGTAGTGGTCATGGCCATAGTGACATTGGCATTCCTGCTGAAGATCGCTGACCGCATGAAACTTAACAAGTATCTCGTTACGACGATATTTATGACGTTCGTGATCATGTACCTCTATCAGGCCATAAGAAAATTCGACATGAGTATGTTGATGATCGTGACCATTTCGTTATATCTGTATCTCGATCAAAAATACACCCTGTCGTACGGCGTAATGATGTTCGGTGCTCTTACGAAGATGTATCCAGGGCTTTTGATCATAATCATGCTTATCGTCGATGTTCTTCGTTACAAGAATGTGAACAGAGCTCTCAAAGGTATGGGAGCCTGTATGGTTCTGGCTATAGTGTCAGTCATTCCGTTATTGCTGATGTCCGTTCCTTTGACGGACATATTGTCATTCATAAACTTCCACGCAGACCGTGGGTTCCATATCGAGAGTGTCGTCGGAATAGTAATTCAGGCAATGGGGGCGTTGGGACTGACAACGTTCCAACTGGTGGGGGCCCACTTTACATATGATGTCGTGGGGCCCATAAGTGTCGCACTGTTGCCGTACTGGGGGATAGTGACGACAACGTCGCTTACGGTAACCTTCGTGTTGATCGCTCTTCATGCAAGGAAGTCTCGTACCGAGAACGAACAAAACATTGCCAGGAATATCCAAATATATTTCATGGCGATAGTCACGGTATTCCTGTTGGTCAACAAGGTATTCTCAACACAATACGTTATGTGGCTGTATGCGTTGTTCGCGGTGCTGTCCATATACCATGACACTAAGATCAACGTCCCGGTATTGATCTCGACTTTTACTGTTGTGGCGACATCTGTCCTCATCATCATGTTCTATATGCCGAGCGAGCTCTTTGTCCCGATCAATCTGATCCGTGATTTGGCACTATTGTATCTGGTAATCCAGGCGTTACTGTTCCTGCTTAGAAAGAAGAGCATCTTCGATAACGATACCGTCGTCGTATCAGAATGATCGCTTGATAGCCGTATCTGCCGGCGTTCATCAATTCAATCCGAATGGTTGTCCGTCGCTTGGTTTGTGCTTTGCATATCATGCTTGCCGGATGATTTCAGCTCATCGTACACCAACTTCAGCACAAGATATGTCAGAGCGATGTGTATAAGATTCCTTACGAATATCACGACCACAGGGAAGGTCTCCATCGCCACCAACCCAAAATATGTTTTGTAGCCGTTTATTGCGGATAATATCCCATAGGGGATCATCAACAGAAGGATTGTGTCTCTGGTCTTGGTATCGAATCCATCCATCTGCGCGAACACCAGCAGAGCCATAGCCCATATTATGTATTGGGCGGAGAAGACCTTGCTGAACAGTATGAATATCATTACCATGGCAGCCCACAGGATCAGTATGCAGCGGTCTTTCGTCATTATGCCCGCATCGTTATTCTTATGCATGCGCCATAACGACCAGAATGCCAACAGCAGCAACGCGGCAACCATGATGTAATTCGACACTGAAGCTATAGCATCCGGAATAGAACCGACGAGATTCGAGGTTCCGTAAAGTGTCTCGGTCGTTACGAGTCCGGGCATGAATATGTTAGCGAACAGTATGAAAGAACTAGCTACCGACTCCACCTGCAATCCGCGTCCGGCGTGGTACGTGAGATAAACGAAAGCCGTGGACGGATCTGCTATTATGGACGGCAGCATGACTATGAAGCAGACGGCCGCATACATCAGCAATCCTTTCGCGGCCGCAGTGTATTCTCTTTTGGATATGAAGTAGAACAGGATTATCGGCACTATGACCGCCGGATAGATCTTGATCATAGTTGCAAGAGCCAGGATGATCCACATTATGTTGTACTTTTTGCATAGGAAATAGTACGCCGCGATGATGCACATGACGGCAGGATAAACATCGTTCCTGGCGACTAGGAAGAAATTGGTGAAAAGCAGCAGAGAGACGATCATGAACACATTGCGTTTCAGCGGAAGTTCAAATTTCTCCGAGATCCTGTAAAGATACCATACCCCGATGAGGAAGAACGCCGAGCACATCAATGCCTGCAGATAGCAGTATGTGTTGTAATCGGCCGTGAATACACGGGGTATGAGCATTATGAATAACGCGAAAGGCGGGTACTCGAACACGAAATCCCTGTATGGTACAAGTCCTTCGAAGACGCAGTTCGCTTGGTAGAAATAGTGTTCTATATCGCCCCACTTGCCACGGTAAATGACATAGGCAATCACAAGAACAAGGAATATGGCAGAAAATAACAGCGTCAGCCATAGGGGGGGCGCAGGCAAGTTCTTGATTCTCTCAGAGATACTATGGAAATCCATGCGCCACATCCGACTTATCTAACACACACCATGTAGATGTGGTCAACTTTACACTGTATATCGGTCGACTTTATATTAAGATAGGTTAAACAGACTGCACTTGATAACAAGAGTCAATCAGCAGTTCACACAGCATCGCGGGTTCGTGAGGACTACTGACACAATGTTATCGATGACTTTTGCCCGGTATCGGACATCTGTGTGAATGCTGCCGCAGGATCCAATCTTCATACTCGGAAACAATAAAAAAATCATCCGACAATCGGTCGCAGTACGGCAATCCATGGATTGATGTTATGTAGTTGGACGGGTTATTGTGATATGAAGGGGTCAAAATGAACGAGCTGATCGAGTCGGAATTGAAGAAAAGTTCGAAGATAATATCGAACATCGACGCCAACCAAATAGAATCAGCAGCGGCTATGGTTATGGAATCCCTCAAGAACGGCGGTCAGGTTATATTCATGGGCAACGGCGGGTCTTCTGCCGACGCTCAGCACATCGCCGCAGAGTTCTCCGGAAGGTATCTCATTGACCGTCCGGCGATGGCAGGTGTCTGCCTTTCCAACATAGCTCCGGTGACCGCTATCGGAAATGATTATTCGTACGATCTGGTCTTCAAAAGGCAGATCGAGGCGATATGCCGCAAAGGCGACGTCGTGGTCGGTCTCAGCACATCCGGCAATTCCAAGAACGTCATTCTCGCCTTGGAGGCCGCAAAGGCGAAGGGCGCAAAGACCATATCTTTCACCGGCGACGGCGGCAAGATGAGGGAGATGACAGATGTACCTGTCGTCATACCCACGACCGAGACGCCGCACGTGCAGGAAGGATACCTTGTCGCGTGTCACATAATGTGCGGTCTGGTCGAGAAGAGGATGTACGGCAATTAACTGCTGCACATCAGCTTGTCGTACAGTTTCGCACAGAACTTCCCCAGCCTTCCGAACTGATTGAATGTAGTAACGACGACCTTGGGGCTGATATGCGACGACCCTTCGGCCCTTTTTCCGAAGTCGTACTGTATCGTCGTGATCTCGAGGTCGCGGGGGCCGTATTTCAGAAGGTCGAGCAGGACCTTCCACCCCGTCATTTCAAGTTCGTTCCAGTGTTCTTTTATCACCGGCACGAACGTATCGCTGCGTCCGGCGAACAATCCGGACATGATGTCCTCGGTATGCTTCTTTCCGAGCCTGAACAGGTAAAGGTCTGCTATGATGTTGAAGACCCACGATCCTGCCCAGCGTTTCAGACCGAGTGCGAATCTGTCGTTCCTCGTCCCGACGCATAGGTCGCAGCCCTCCTCCATCTTCTTGTACATGTCGCCGAGTGCGGACGGCGGATGCTGGAAGTCGCAGTCGATGGTCATGAAATAATCTGTGTTGCATTCCAGGATCCCCTGGAAGACGCTGGCCGCCAATCCTCTGTCCTTCGGATCCCTTGTGATCAGGCGGGTCTTCGGGTCATTAAGTTCTTCGATCAGTTTTTTAGAAGAATCTGTGGAATTGTCGTCCATGAATGAGATGTAGAAGTCTGGATATAGTTCCCTTATGGCTTTTGCCATATTCACTATGTTTTTCTCCTCGTTGTAGGTGGGAATTACTATCGTGCATGTTCCAGGCAAATTATCTCCTCTGTCCCCCCATAAGTCATTCTGTATTTTACATTGATTGTCATCTGCCCATGTAATGACATATCGGCCGCGATGGCGTTCCGATCGGACGATACGTTCCGAAGGACCGCTTCCAGGAGGCATATTGGCATTTTAAAAAACAAGCATGAAATACGAATTACGCATTCAAAGACCGATAACAAATGAAGGTAGCGATCGTAACCGACAGTTATCATCCGACGAGGGATGGCGTCGTAGCTTGCATAGATGTCATGAGGAACGTCCTTTCGGATGCGGGCGTCGAGATGGAAGTGGTCGCTCCGGATCCCGGGAAGGACGCTCGAGAAGAGGGCGTACATTATTTTCCCGCCATCAAATTCAAGAATTATCCGGGATACTTCGTCCCCATATACCCATCGAACAAGATGGAGGTGATGAAGAACATAGGCCCAGATGTCGTTCATATCCAGGGCATCGCAGTGATGGCTCTGAAGGGGGTCATCGCAGCTCATCATCTCGGCATCCCGGTGGTCGTTACGTTCCACACCATGGTCGGGGACACCATGAAGTACTACTCCCCAGTGAAGCTGCCTGAGGATCTGGCCGGAAAGGCCGTCTGGCTATATCTCGGATACCTTATGCGCTGGGTGGATATGATAGTCGCACCCACCGAGTCCACAGCCCGCGAACTCAAGGAACACGGCATCAAGAACGAGATGCGTGTGATACCGACTCCGGTGGATACGAAGCGTTTCTCGCCGGATGTGGACGGGAGCATGATCACGGAGAGATATCACCTCGAAGGGAAGAGGGTCATCATCTGCGTCGGGCGTGTGTCATTCGAGAAGAACGTTGACATGCTCATCAGATCTTTGAAATGTCTCGATGACGACGTGGTGCTCATGATCGTCGGTAAGGGTCCCGCCAGCGATTCGCTGAGAGAATTGGCCGATGAATTGGGTCTCGGCGACAGGGTGATACTTACCGGGTTCGTACCTGACGATGAGCTCGTCCAGCACTACGCGGCAGCGGATATCACTGCCATTGCATCCAGATTCGAGACGCAGTGCCTGTCGGCGATAGAATCCATGTCGTGCGGCAAGCCGACCGTATGTGCCAACGCCCGTGCCTTCGCCGATTACATCAAGGACGGCGAGAACGGTTTCCTATTCGATGATTCCGTGGACGACTGCGTCAAGAAGCTGAAAGAGGCCTTCGCCTGCGACGATTCCGTCAGGAAGAACGCCATAGCTACGGCATCCGGATTCTCCGTCGAGAAGTTCGTCGACCGCATGACCGAACTCTACGACGACGTGGTTGCGAAGAAGAAGGGGGCGGGTGATGTTTGACATCGGCGGCTGGATGTACAGCGTGTTCGGTCCGTACGGAGCACCCGGCATCCTGATCTTCATCTTCCTGATTTTTTTCATAGATGCCGTCGTATTCCCCACGCTGCCGGAACTGTTCTTCATAATTGGATACACGTACAATCCGACCCCCTGGTGGGGGCTGGCGATACTGCTTACGGCGATGGTGGCCGAGGCCGCGGGGGTGACCCTGCTCTATCTGATCGTAGAGAAATGTCGTATGCC
>CAZXIY010000029.1:6230-15157 GCA_964640935.1 uncultured Methanomassiliicoccales archaeon | reverse complement strand
ACTTTGTCAACCGTTGATTTATACGGCAAAAGATACGGGTCGTATTCGCTTCTGAACGTGATTCAGATCGTTGCGGTCTTTATTGCCTTTATGTCATTCTTTTTCATATGGATTGACCACGATTCGGGTGGAATGGTTATTAAGGGCGTTGAAATGATAGATATGGGCAAATCGGCACTAGGAGCATACAGCTATATTCCGTTGTTCTGCTTCATATTTGCAGTGATCGAGGCCGCTGTCATGCTGCTGTCCAATTATTTCCATGTCGAGTACGCATTCTTTTCAGGGAATGCCCCTTCTATCATTACTGTAGTGATCGGTGCTCTCTGGATATTGTTGGCAGTACTTTTCATTGTGAATTACAACAGCATCAATTGGGGTCTTTCGCACAGTCCGGGTATAGGGGCTTATTTCACGATTATTGCGGGTTTGTTGCTTGCTATATGCGGTCTGCTGTCGTTCTTGAAACAGAGATCGAGCGAGATCCCGTCATCAAGCACAGAGGGGGAGTGATGAGATGACCGAGGAAAACGGTAACACAGGCGATGCAGAAGCATCGGGTCAGGTCCAGAACGGATCTTCCGGGACCGGGACTTCGACGAAGAGCGATTACAAAGGGATGCTCAAGGCCGTGACTGAAATGGTCGGAGCATATACCACATTCGGTCCGAAGGGCATAGAAAAGAAAGATGCCACCGACAGATTCTATTTGGTCTCAGCCATGGGATTCATTGTCGGTATGGTGCTGTCGCTCGTCGCCTTTATCCTCTACGAGTTGGAGATACCTGTTCCGGTCATAGCGGCCGTCACTATCCTGATGCTGTTCCTGATCATGAAGTATGCGCCGTTCTGCGATCTTACCGACTACGGCAACGGTCTATCCTCCGACGCGAAAGGGAACCTTGTCGGGTTCGGGCTTTCGCTCGCGATATTCCTGGTGGTCTTTGCCAGTTTATTCAGCCTCGATATGATGATGCTGTCCATCATCTGGCCGCTGGAGATAGTGACCAAGAACGCCATGGTCTCGACAGTTCGTTACGCAAAGACCGGGGACGAGACCACTGCCAATCTGGTGGGCAAGATCGATCAGGGTGCCATGGTCATGTCGATGGTAGCATCGATCGTTCTGTCGCTGATCGCGTTGATCATCATCGGTCTCGTGTATCTGTGCGTCACATACGAGAACATATTCTCCAACGGCAGCATGGTACTTAATGTGATAGTTGCGGTGCTGGTCGCCACGGTGATCTCGTGGGTCGTAGGGTGGCTGGTGGCCAACAGGGCGAATTCGAGATCGGAAGCCATCGGAGAATCGGCGCTCATGGCAGCTAACGAGATATCCAGGGCTGCGATACTCGTCGTCTTCATTCTGCTGTCCGGCGGAGTCCTGATCTGAAGGCGGTGTCTAAAAACAAATCGTTTAATCCGCGGACGCGACCTTGGGTGTCGGCCTTTGTTGCCGGACCCTCGGGCGTCCGTCATAGTTTACTTTGAGACCCATCGGATCGGGTTTTTATTCTGTCCGTCGTTCGCTCACGATATATATGATGAGGCCGATTGATTCGGTATGGGGAACAGCTCATCCGATGATTTTGCCATGGCAGTCAGATACGAGACAGGACAGGGTGTGGAGCAGGATTACACCAAGGCCGCAGAATTGTACAAGAGGGCATCGGATGCCGGAAATCCCGCGGCGACATGCGGTCTCGCGGAGATGTACATGTCCGGAAAGGGCGTCAAGAAAGATCATGCGGAGGGTGTGAGACTCTTCCGTATTTCCGCGGATATGGGATTCGCGGAGGCGCAGTTCAACCTCGGCATGGCATATTGGGGCGGGTTCGGGGTCGAGAAGGATTACACAAAAGCGAAAGAACTGTTCTTAAAGGCCGCTGATAAAGGCAACGTAGGTGCATTCGTCGAGCTCGGGATGCTCTATTTCTACGGCAACGGCGTAGATACCGACATGAAGGAGGCCGCCCGCTGGTTCATGAAGGCCGCCGAGGCCGGAGAGCCGCTGACGCAATTCAAGATCGGATACATGTATGAGGACGGTACGGGGCTGGAGAAGGATCCTGTCAAAGCGTACGAGTGGTATCTCAGATCGGCCAACAATAATGTTCCAGAAGCCCAGTTCAAGGTCGCGGCGTTCCTCTGCGACGGTTCTGTCGTAGACAAGGATGAGGATGCAGCGATCAAATGGTATACTTCTTCGGCCGAGCACGGGTTGGTCCCTGCGATGTTCAATCTCGGTATGCTGCGCTTCTCGAGGAACGAATTCCAGGATGCGTTCAAATGGTTCAAAAAGGCCGCGGAACAGAACGATGCCGATGCCCAGTTCTATCTCGGCCGTCTCTATATAGAGGGGAAAGGCACGGAGAAGGATATGGAAAAAGGCGTCACATGGATGAGGGTGTCGGCGGATAACGGGAACGAAATGGCTAAAGAGATCGTTAGTCACGCCGACGGAAAAAAGATCAGTTAAACAGTTTCTTGGAAGCCATTTCCATAAGGCCCGTCGTGTATTCGTATAAGGCAGAGAGGTACTCCGAATCCCTTCCGAGATTCTGGCTTATCTCGCTGTACAGTATCACTGCGATGTCTCTCATGACGGCTATCGCCTCATATTCCTTTTCTGATATCTGTTCTTCATCCATTCCATCCTACAATTCTCTCTCGGATTATATCGGACAGGCACTACAGTTAATACTAATGTAACATAAATAACAATTATAACAATTATAACGTTACTGAATTGAAATACACACACCGTTCTGTATAATCGGGTGGGAGAAGGGTGACATGTGTAAGATCAACGAGAGTCTCAGAACGGATGTTTCTGACATAAAGGAGTTCCACAAGTATCTGGTATTCTACGGTCCGGACGAGAACGATGTGGGGATAAAGGGCGTTCGTTCGGATGCGCCGGAATGCGCTAAGGAAGCATTCATCAGGTGGTATCGCGAGAACAACAGATACGAGAATGGGAGATTGAGGCCGCTTTCGGAATCGATGAGGAGGAAACTGATCATAAATGTGGATTGTTGAAAGGGGGCCGGGCATAACTGTTTAAAACGTGCTATCGGATTACGGCTGTTGTGGGCGTATGAAGACCGATTTAGACATTGCTTATGGTGCCAAAGTAAGACCGATAACGGAAATCGCAGAATCTATCGGAATCCCGCCTGAAGATCTGTACCGTTACGGTGATTACGTGGCCAAGATCCCCCTCAAGGTCATTGACAAGCATAGGAACGATCCGAACGGAAAACTGATCCTGGTCACGGCCATAACGGCCACGCCTGCGGGCGAGGGCAAGACCGTGACTACGATCGGTCTGATCCAGGGCCTGAGCAAGATAGGCAAGAATGTCGTCGGCGCCCTGAGAGAGCCGTCGATCGGCCCCACATTCGGTATAAAAGGCGGAGCGACCGGCGGAGGGTATTCGCAGGTCTATCCGATGTGGGACATAGATATGCATTTCACGGGCGACATACATGCTGTCACGGCCGCTCATAATCTTCTTTCCGCCATCGTGGAGAATCATATCGACAAAGGCAACGAGCTCGGTATAGATCCCACGCAGATCGTATTCAAGAAGGCGGTGGATATGGACTGCCGCGAACTCAGGAACATCGTGGTCGGCCTCGGCGGAAAGGCGATAGGCGGCATACCTCACGAGAGCGGATTCCTGATAACATCCGCATCGGAGATATCCGCGATACTTGCGTTATCTACCGATATACGCGACCTGAGATCCAGACTCGAAAGGATCGTCATCGGATACACATACAGCGGCGATGCGGTGACGGCAAAGGACCTGGGCTGTGTAGGTTCCATGATGGTCCTTCTAAGAGACGCCATCAATCCCAATCTCGTGCAGACCCTTGAAGGTCAGCCGGTATTCATCCACGGATTCCCTTTCGCGAACATAGCACACGGTTCGAACAGCGTGATAGCCACGACCGCAGCTCTCAAATTCGGGGACTACGCTGTCACGGAGGCGGGTTTCGCTGCAGATCTCGGTGCCGAGAAGTTCATGGACATAGTCTGCAGGGAATCCGGATTCAGACCGGACTGCGTTGTCATAGTCGCATCCGTCCGTGCTCTCATGATGCACGGCGGAGCATCGTTGGAAGACGAATCTACAATGAACATAGATGCTCTGAAGAAAGGGTTATGCAATCTTGACAAGCACGTCCAGAATCTGAATCTCTACGGCGTGCCCGTCGTTGTCGCCATCAACCGTTTCCCCACGGACACGGACGAGTGTCTGAAATGCGTCAGAGATCACTGCGAGAGTCTGGGCATAAGGTCTGAAGAGTCTGATGTTTTCATGAAAGGCGGAGATGGCGGTGTAGCCTTGGCCAAGAAGGTCGTTGAGACCATCGACGATTCGGAACAGAATTTCAGATTCCTGTATCCCAACGATATCAGCATAAAAGAGAAGATAGAGATCATCGGGAAATCCATCTACGGCGCGTCCATGGTGAATTATCTGCCCGCGGCAGAGAAGTCCATATCGAAGCTGGAATCGACCGGTTACGGATTGCTTCCCGTATGCATCGCTAAGACGCAGGCATCGATCACCGACGACCCTAAGAGGAAAGGGGCCCCGACGGGATGGAAGCTCACTGTCAGAGAGGTCAATGTTTCGGCCGGGGCCGGATTTGTTGTCCCTATATGCGGCCAGATCACACTGATGCCAGGTCTGCCTTCCGTGCCGGCCGCAATGCGTATCGATCTGGATGACAACGGTCGTGTCATCGGGTTGAAATGACGCTGTCACATTCGGAGATCCGTGTCTGGCGGTCGGGAAAAGAAAAAGTTAATAGTGCCACACAGGCATGCGTGTGGCTGGTATGAGGTGTACTTTTGGACTCCCAACAATATGTGGGCATTGATCTCGGTACGGTCAACAGCTGTTTGGCTTACAGCGACGGCAAGGGTAATGTCGAGGTGTCCATCGGAGACGACGGGAACGATATCACGCCGTCAGTGATATTGTTCACGGATTTCGGCAAGGTCATAGGCCGTAAAGCAATCGACGATGCGGGCAAGTACAACACGACCAACTATATCTCGTACTTCAAAAGACAGATGGGCACCAATATAACCAGGAACATAAGATCCGTCAGCTACACCCCCACGGAGATGTCCGCGATGATATTGACCAAGCTCGTCTCGGATTTCGAGAAGGAGTCCGGGGCGCATATAGACAGGGCGGTGATAACGGTCCCCTGCGATTACGGCGATGCGGAGAGGAGCGCCACCGTCGACGCGGCGAAGATAGCGGGCATTATGGAAGTGGAGCTCCTCAACGAGTCCGTGGCTGCGGCCCTCTCATACGGCATGGGTAGGGGGGATAAGACGGACAGGACGATAATCGTTTACGACCTGGGCGGCGGCACATTCGATGCGACCGTTCTTAAGATAAGCGACGGAAAGTTCACTGTGCTGTCGAGCGAAGGCAGTAAGAATCTCGGAGGGAGGGACTGGGATCTCCAGCTGGCCTCCATCATGGAGAAGAAGATACTGGATTCTGCCGGATTGACCTCCGATGATATCGAATCGGACAGCGACATCAGGGGGAGGATGCTTCGTGATGCAGAGAAGCAGAAAGAACTCTTGACATATCAGGACAGAGCGGTGGGGAACGTTGACATCTACGGAAAGACGATAACATACACGGTCACAAGGGAAGAGTTGGACGAATCTACGATGTGGCTCATGTCGCAGACGATAGACATGGTCGGTTTTGCGCTGAGGAATGCCAAACTCGAGATGAATCAGATCGACGAGATAGTGCTCGTCGGCGGAGCGACGCTCATGCCGCAGGTGATGAGGGAACTCGAGGATGCGTATCCGTCTACCGGGATCGAATTCTTTGATCCGGAACATGCCGTAGCAAGGGGGGCCGCACTGTACGCCGAATCCGTTTTCGGATCGGTGAAGATGACTGTGACGCCGGTCCTGACGAAATCATTCGGGGTGCTTGCAGGCATCGACGGTGTCGAAAGGGTCTGCAATATCCTATTCAGGGATGTCCCGCTCCCGATGGACAGCACGCTGATGTGCAGGCCGAAGAGGGACGACCAGAAGGAGCTGCAGATATCCGTTTACGAATCGCTGGCGAAGACCGGCGACGATTTCATAGACATAAGTAACGCAAGAGCAGTAGAGACCTTTACCATCCCCATGGACGGGAAGGTGTCCAGAGGAAGAACGAAGATCGCAGTGAGATTCTCGGCCGACAGGGACGGGAGGCTTTCCGTTTCTGTCGACTGTAACGGCAAATTGCAGAAATGCGACATGTCCAAGGATACATCTATGTCCAATCGCGATATAATCGATTCCAGATCCAAGATGGCCGGTGTTATATGAGTGCAGACATAAGTGCTTCCGATCTCTACAGGAAAGCGAAAGCTATATTCATTGATGAGAACGGCGAAGGCACCGTCGAGGACGGAATAAAATATCTCCGCGAAGCGGCAGAGCTCGGCGATGCGTACGCCCAGAATGATTATGCGAAACTGCTCAACGAAGGCATAGTTCTGCATAAGGATCAGAAGGGGGCCATGAAATGGTTCGGCAAGGCCGCGGAGCAGGGCATAGACGAATCGCGCTTCTTCCTGGGTCTGATGTACTATGAGGGAAAGGTCACCGAAAAGAACTATACCGAAGCGGCAAGGTGGCTGAGGCTGTCCGCGGAGCACGGCTATCCGATGGCCCAGTATTACACAGGACTCTGCTATTACAACGGATATGGTGTCTTCAGGGACAAGAACGTCGCGATAAGATGGTTCATGATGGCCGCCAACAGAGGAGTGCCTCAGGCCCGCGTGACCCTCGGGGATATATATTCAGATCTGAACAATCCTGAACGTAACTACAAAGAGGCGTTGAAACTTTACAAGCTCGCATCCGATTCGGGCGATCCGGAGGCCCATTACAAGCTTGGTATGTGCTATTTCAACGGAAAAGGAACCCCTCAGAATTACATCAAAGCATCAATGATCTTCAGGGAGGGCATGAAGCTCGGACATTCGGAATGCGAATTCATGCTCGGCAAGATGTATGATTGCGGCATAGGGGTGGAGAGCGACCATAATTCGGCAACCAGGATGCTCTCCCATGCGGCATATACCGGATCTGTCAGAGCGAAGGAATATCTGGAAGAGAAGAGCCAGGGCCATAAGAGAAAGGCTCCGGAACAGCATAAGGCCGAAACAGAGTACGTGGTGCTCAACACCCCGGATGTGGTCGGAAAGGTAAAAGGGGCCGAGAGCGGCGAAGGTTTCCTCAGTTTCCTCAGAAAAAGATTATAATGTACAATTATGTACATTAATGATATTTTATGACATACATTGATATATTTGTGTTCTATACACAATGTATCGTGATTTGAGATGATGACGGAAGAGCAGTTCGAGATAATCAAGAAAGAATTGTCGACTATCAAGGACAGGAGCCTATTCTACAACAAGAAATACGCCGACCTGGACATGTCGTTCGTCAAGACGATGGATGATTTCAAGAAACTCCCTCTTACGGACAAGTGCGAGTTGCGCGACGCGTACCCCCTCGGGCTCAGAGCGGTCCCGGAGAGCAGGATCGTAAGGATACATTCGTCCTCGGGGACCACCGGAACGCCGGTCATCATACCGTACACGAAGAAGGACGTCAAGGACTGGGCCATCATGTTCGAGCGCTGCTACAAGGTGGCAGGCGTGACGAAGAACGACAGGATACACATCACCCCGGGTTACGGTCTGTGGACCGCGGGCATCGGTTTCCAGGCCGGTGCAGAGCGTCTCGGTGCCATGGCGATACCCATGGGTCCCGGGAACACGGAGAAACAGCTGAGGATGATGGAAGACCTTCAGAGCACCGTTCTGACGGCCACATCGTCCTATGCTCTGCTCCTGGCGGAGGAGATAACGTCCAAAGGACTCAAGGATAAGATCCATCTCAAAAAAGCCCTCATCGGTTCAGAGCGCTGGGGAGACAAGATGCGCGGCCGTATCGCCAACGAGCTCGGAGTGGAGCTCTATGACATCTACGGTCTCACCGAGATATACGGGCCGGGCATAGGCATCAGCTGCAAGTATGCATGCGGGATCCACTACTGGGACGATTACGTCTATTTCGAGATCATCGACCCTAAGACCGGAAAGAACGTCCCTGACGGCACATACGGCGAACTGGTCATAACCACGCTGAAGAAGGAAGGGGCGCCGCTGATCAGATACAGGACCCATGATCTCACACGTATAATCCCCGGGGAGTGCAAATGCGGAATGAAGCACCCGCGTATCGACATCCTCATCGGACGCACCGATGACATGGTGAAGGTGAAAGGTGTCAACATATTCCCCGGACAGATCGACGAGCTGCTGAAAGGCATCGACGGAGTCAGCAGCGAGTATCAGGTGATGATCGACCACATGAACGGGAAGGACTCGCTCACGCTGTTCTTCGAAACCGATCGTGCCGTCGACGTCAGGGATAAGCTCGAAGCGGCGGTCCGCGACGAATTCAAGAGCAGGATCGGCATAACGATAATACCGAAGGCCGTGTCCGTCATGGAGCTGCCCAGAAGCGAGAAGAAATCCCACAGGATATTCGACAACAGGTACTGATCATCTCTTCGAGCCGCCGACCATCACGAGGTATGCAAGGAGCGCTTCCAATTGGATGCGCTCGTTGCTGCCTTCGATGATGCGGAACTCGATCTCGCCTGTCTTATCCATCAGGCGGACCTTCTCTCCGTCGCTGATGCCCAATTCGAAGAACGACGAATGGATCTGCCTTATGATATCCTGACCCGAAAGGCCGTAGCCGATCATGATCTCGTCGAGTTTGTCGCGTGCGCTCGTGAAGTTGCCGGACAGTGCCGTTTCCAGCATATTCTTGACATCTTCCGGCTT
>CAZXIY010000029.1:0-6130 GCA_964640935.1 uncultured Methanomassiliicoccales archaeon | reverse complement strand
AATGCCGCCTGAGCATCGGACGTGAGTGCGTCCGCCTCATCCATGAAAATTATCTTGAATTCGGCTCCGCCGAGCGGGGCGGTCCTTGCGAATTCTTTAATTTTACCCCTGACGACATCTATCCCTCTCTCGTCGGAGGCGTTCAGTTCGATGAAGTTCCCTTTCCATCCGTCGCCGAACATCTCCTTGGCCATTGCCAGCGAGCATGTGGTCTTTCCGGTGCCGGCGGGTCCGGTGAGAAGGAGATGCGGCATATTCCCTGTCTGGACATAGGCCTTCAATCTTTCGGTGACATGCTTCTGTCCCACGACCTCATCCAGGGTTTTGGGTCTGTATTTCTCGGTCCATATCTCCTTCATCTGAATCGATTGCCTCCAATGGGGTCAATTGAAATAAACCTTACCGATTCACGCGGGGCCGCAACGCATCTGTCCCGGTCCGTACGGAGCGGAAAACAGGTCTGTTGCGGAAATACGATTATCAACCAAGCAATGCATCCAGTCCTCATGAAGATCATCGATGTCTACAGACTGGCGATCGAAACGGGGATAGAGAACGACCCGCGTCCGAAGGCGGATGTGGATGCGGTCCTCGCAGATGCCGCCAGGGAATACGACGCCCTCGGTGCCGATAAGAAGCGCTATTTCGACAAAGAGAGACTCTGGAATCCGTACGCCGATTCGCGTTTCTCCTGGGGCGATCCAGATACAGAGGTGAAGGATCTCATGTGGGGCATAGACATCGGTACCGGCGAGGTCCTTCTCGCCGACAGGCTCAGGGAAAAAGGAACGGAAATATCCGGAATAGTCGCCCACCACCCCCTGGGGCAGGCACGCACGCCGTTCCCGGAGGTCATGTGCCTGCAGAACGAGATGTACAGCAGATGCGGAGTGCCCATCAATGTGTCCGAGGGACTCATGGGCCCGCGTATCGCCGAGGTCTCTCGTGCCGTGCTCCCCGCAAACTACAATCAGGCGGTGGATGCTGCAAGGCTGCTCAATATACCTATAATGAACATACATTCGGCCGCGGACAACTGCGTGCAGAGGTTCCTCGAGAAAGGGATGGAGAAGGAATCCCCAAGACGCCTTTCGGACATCATAGATTATCTGATGACGATACCGGAATTCCAGAAGGCATCCGAGTTCAATTCGCCGCCGAAGATCGTCGTAGGGGACAGGAAGAACAGCGCCGGAAGGGTGGCCATGAAGATGACCGGCGGAACGTCCGGGCCGAAGGAGATATACGAGAAGCTCTCGCAGGCCGGTATAGGGACCGTCGTCGGCATGCATTTCCCGGAGAGTCACATCGAAGAGGCAAGGAAGAATAATATGAATCTCATCGTTTCCGGGCATATGTCCTCCGATTCCCTCGGGATAAACATCGTGGCAGATGTTTGGGAACGCAAAGGTATAGGTGTGATCCCCTGTTCGGGACTGATACGCGTAAGCAGGAATTGACATGTTCGAGAAGAAATCGGTCGTGATCAAGGACGGCAAGAAGCTGTCATTCGATTATGTACCGAAGGTCCTGGTCGGCAGAGAGGAACAGATGGACAGGCTGTCCATGATATTCCGTTCCGTAGTCGAGGACGGCAGGTCCGAGTCGGCGTTCCTCACAGGCAGCGTCGGTACGGGGAAGACCGCCACGGCCAAACGTTTCGTGGCCGACATGATGGAATACGCCGCCCGCAACAACATACAGATGGATTCGATAGTGGTGAATTGCAGGCAGAAGGGCACCGAGACCGGTGTGATCTTCCAGTGCCTGAAGCACTACGACCCCGGGTTCCCGGACAGAGGATTCTCCCCGTCGGAGATGTTGAGGATGCTCAGGGGGCAGATCGAGAAGTCGAAGAAGCGTCTGATCATAATCATGGACGAGGTCGACGTTCTGCTGAAGAAGGGTCCTGTGGACCTTATATACCAGCTGTCGAGGTTCAGCGAGGAGAACATAGGTATCTCGGCATCTGTCTCTATGATACTGATATCCCAGGAATATGTCATCGACAGGCTGGATGATGCAACGCTGTCCTCCTTCAAGAGAGCGAATACCGTAAGATTCGGGAGGTACACGGAAGCTCAGCTGAAGGATATCGTTTCCGCACGTGTGGATGAGGCACTTATGCCCGGGGCGATAAGACCGGATGCCGTATCGCTGATAGCGGAGATATCCTCGGAGCTCGGGGACGCGAGGTTCGCAATAGATATGCTGGATAAGGCAGCCCGTATGGCCGAAGGCAGAGAGGACGGCAGGATCAACGCGGAAGATGTCAGGTCCGTCAACGAGTTTGTGTTCTCCATCGTGAATGAACCAAAGCTGGAATCGCTCAGCAAGAATGAAATGGTCACTCTCCTGGCTATATCGAGAGCGATAAAGACCAACAGTTACATCGCCTTGCCGACCGTGGAGAAGACCTATGCAGTCGTGTGCGAGGAGTATGATATGGAACCGAGGAAGCATACGCAGTTCTGGAGCTACGTGGACAGTCTGGAGAAGAAGAATCTGATAACCTCGAATGTGAGGATGGATGAAACGACAGGCGGAAGGACCAAATACATATCAGTGCCAGATATACCATCCAAGGTGCTTTCAAAGAAATTAGAGGCCATTTTGGACTCATCGTCACGGGATTATTACGAGTGACGCGGAGGTAATAACATGAAATGCGACCTATGCAAGAATGATGCGGTGACATTCATCAAATACAACGGGTCGCACCTTTGCGCAGAGCATTTCATGCGTTACGTCGAAAAAAGGGTCAAACGCGAGATCAGAAAGCAGATCAACGTCAAACCCGGCGACATAATAGCGGTCGCGGTCTCCGGCGGCAAGGACAGCATGCTGACCCTTCACCTCATACATTCGATCTTCGGAGAACGCCGTGACATCGAGATTCATTGCATAACAGTGGACGAGGGCATCGAAGGCTACAGACCCAGCAGCATACCTATGGTCGAACGTTACTGCAGAGAGAACGAAATACCGTTCCACCTGATCTCGTACAGGGAGACATTCGGTCTGACCATGGACGATGTCGCTCCGCTGGCGGCAGACAACAGTCCGTGCACATATTGCGGCGTGTTCAGAAGGAAATGTATGAATTCCGTCGCGAAGGATATCGGGGCCACATATCTTGCCACAGGTCACAATCTCGACGATATGGCACAGTCGATAATGATGAATTTCGTCCGCGGAGATGTGGAACGTCTCGCAAGACTCGGGCCGCACAAAAGGGTCCAGCCGGGATTGATCCCCAGATTCTATCCGTTGAGGACGATCCCGGAGAAAGAGTCCCTTCTCTATGCAATAGTATCGGGTATGGAATTCCATAACGCCGTCTGTCCATATTGGGAAGCCGCCCTCAGGAATCAGTACCGCGACGTCATCGATGAATTGGAAGCAAGGTCCCCGGGGTCCAAATTCAGCATACTGTCATCTTACGACAGTCTTCTTCCGATGTTATCCGAACAATACAAGCCCGGAAAACTCAAGGTGTGCCAGTGCGGAGAACCCATGTTGGGGGACAAATGCAAGGCTTGCGAATTATCCGAAAAGATGAGATCGAAGATCGTCAAACATCCCTGAACGGAACAAGGTCGCAGCATCCGCATTTGAAGCACATGGTCCTGAATGACCCGGTATCCAGGCCGTAGGACGACATTATCGCTTTCTGCTCTTTTGCTATTCCGATCAGACGCTCTTCATTCACAGGGTTGCGTCCGACCGTTCTGGAAAGGTTGTCTGCGGTAACGGCCGATGTTCTGAGGCACCTCATGACAGGTTCAACGCCCATAGAGCAAAGCTTGGTCATTATCGCGGTCAGTTCCTCATCGGTCTCTCCGAGGCCGATTATGACGTTGCTCGCAACATGTCCTTTGCCGAAGACCTTCACTGAATATTCGAGCATATCAAAGATATTGGAGTAATCGAGATCCGGACATGCTTTGCGGAATATTTCTCTCGTAGCGGCCTCGCAGTTGATCTTTATCTCGTCTGCTCCCGCCTCTTTGAGGCGGTCAATGTGAGATGTTTTGTCAACATACGGCTCCACACCTATCGGCAGATCCGGGAATTCCTTTCTCAGTCTTCCGACGCATTTCACGAATCTGTCAACAGTATCGTCTATGCTTCCGACAACACCGCTTGTAAGTGCCAGAGCATAGATCTTCTGATCGCTGCCATGGATCATTTCCACGATCTTGTCATCGGTCAGTCCCTTCGTCGAATCCTTGTCGAGGAGCGGTGATGAGCAGTAGACGCAGTGGAACATGCATCTTTGATCGAGATTGAAGAATGCCTGTTCCGGACAATGGAATGCAACGGGTTCTATAGCGACATCATTCAGGAACGGTTCGCCGTGCCTGGTCATTCCGAGATGTCCATCGGTTGTGACAAGCTCGAAATCGCCTTCGTCGTAAGATATGGACTTCTTGACCCTGAGTCCGCCGAAAGCGAATACAAGGGACCTGTTCCCGGCACCGGGACCGGCGGTCGATCTGGAGATCCTCACAGGTATCCTGTACCCCTTGGGGATAACGACGGATCCGCCGAGTATCAGCTCTGCTTTTTTTCCGATCAGATCTTCTTCCATTTGATCCCGTCTGCGGTATCCTCTAACTGTATCCCTGCTTCCGTGAGCCTGTCGCGTACAACATCCGCAAGGTCGTAGAGTTTGCGTTTTCTCAGTTCTGAACGCACGTCGATGAGTATCTGCATGATATCGTCGACGGATTTGTCGTCCTTCGCATCGTCCTCCGGGAGGATGTTCAGTATTGAGTCGAATTCGTTCATGAGGGCCAATATCCCGTCGCAGCCCTTATTGGAAAGTGTCTTCTCGGCCATCATCCTGTTCGATGCTCTTGCGATCTCGAACATAGCCTTTATGCCGCCCCTTGTGTTGAAGTCGTCATCCATCTCTTTTATGAAGTCGGCTCTGGTCGAAGTTATGAGATCGTCGGCATCGTCGTCTCCGGCCGCCGTTCTTGAATATGATTGCAGTTCGCGGTAGTTGTTCCAGAGTCTTTTCAACGCAGTTGACGATTCTTCGAATGCCTCTTCCCCGTAGATCAGCGGGCTCATATAGTGCGTGTTGAGGAAGAAGAATCTGATGGCGTGGCTGTCATATTTCTCCGCGACATCCCTGACCCTGAAGAAATTCCCAAGGGATTTGGACATCTTCTCTCCCTTCACCTGCAGCATGCCGTTGTGCATCCAGTAGTTGGCGAGCGGCTGTCCGGTGACCGCCTCCGTCTGAAGGATCTCGTTCTCATGATGCGGGAATATGAGGTCGTTCCCTCCCCCGTGTATATCGATCTTATCGCCGAGATAACGCCTTATCATCGCCGAGCATTCTATGTGCCAGCCCGGTCTTCCCTTTCCCCACGGGGAATCCCAGGAGATCTCTCCGGGCTTAGCGGCCTTCCATACCGCGAAGTCCTTGGGATCCCTTTTCTGCTCGTCCAGCGCAACGCGTCCCGACGACTCAAGATTCTCTATCTTGTGATTGGTCAGGCGGCCGTAGTTCTCTACTTTGTTCACTGAGAAGTACACGCTACCGTCAGGTGTCGCATAACCGTATCCGTTGTCTATTATCTCGCCGACCATTTCGATTATGTTGTCTATGTTCTCGCTCGCTTTGGGATATATGTCGGCACTCCCAATCCCGAGCTTCTTTGCATCTTCGAAGTATCTTTCAATGTATTTGGCGGACAGAACCAGGGGATCCACACCCTCTTCGTTCGCCCTTCTGATGATCTTGTCGTCCACATCTGTGAAGTTGGTGACATGCGTGACATCATACCCTTTGTATCTGAGGTATTTAGCCACCATATCGAACACGATCATGCTTCTGGCGTGCCCCATGTGGATATCGTCGTATACGGTGACCCCGCACACATACATCTTCACCTTGCCTTCTTCTATCGGCACGAACTCTTCTTTCCTGTTTGTCAGCGTGTTGTGGATCACGAGGGACATGATGTGTCGGCTATCAGGTTCTTGCGTATAAATGTTGACGGGATAACACTATTGCGGGCAGTGTGCGAATATACTGTCGCGGTGACGAATCAGGTTCTTGATTCTACTACTGTAATATTGGTTATTCATCGGCGTTAACAACAACAAATAA
>CAZXIY010000028.1:0-15883 GCA_964640935.1 uncultured Methanomassiliicoccales archaeon | reverse complement strand
GATGTGGCGTGGCGGCGGTCACCGCATACGCCGGTATGGACAACGCAGGCCGCGTCGTCGCGATCGCTCTCGCGTTCGGTCTATCGATCGTCGCCGGAGCATACTTCATCGGCAACGTTTCCGGCTGCCACGTCAACCCCGCTGTTTCGCTGGGCATGTTCATCGACGGCCGCCTGAGCAAAAAAGATCTCGTTTTCTACATAATCTTCCAGTTCATAGGTGCCATCATCGGCGCCGCTCTCCTGTACGCTATCGTATCCAGCTGCGGCCTCGTCGATACCGTATTCACCCTTGGACAGAACGGCTACGACAACGAATCCATGCTCCACATCAGCATGCTCGGAGCATTCCTCGTCGAGGTCATCCTGACCTTCGTCTTCGTATGCACCGTCCTCGGCGTCACATCGTCCGAGAAGACGTCCGCACAGGCGGGTATCGTCATCGGCCTCACCCTGACGTTCGTCCACCTGCTCGGCATCTGCCTGACCGGCACGTCGGTCAATCCCGCAAGGAGCTTCGGCCCGGCCCTGCTCATGCTGACAACCACATCCGTTCCGATGGAACAGGTTTGGCTGTTCATCGTGGCCCCGTTGGTCGGAGCCTTGATCGCCGGATTCGTCTGGAAATACTTCAGACCGGCGAAGAACGCACAATAAAACCGCTTACAGAGGGGGGTCGCGACCTCCCTCTTTCCCTTTATTCTGGATGCCCACATTCATCAATGTACCGTATATATCTCGCAGATAGACTGATAATGTGAATGATATGACCATTTTGCTGGCTTAAGCAAACATAGTGCCACAATAGTTCTTGCATCTGAATTGTATCATTCTTTAATGACGAGTATTAAATACTCACAGATACGTCGTTAGTCATCCCGATAAGACCCGTGTTTCGGTTGCCTGATGGTGGCCATTTGTACTCACGGGCGACGGAAATTCTTCCTCATTATCTCAAATAGACTGCTGTCTTGCTGTTCATACTTTGCTCTTATAGAACCCACCACGAAATCAGCTATACGAAAATGGCCCCAGACACAAATGAGATCATATGGTCTGAACAGAGATGATTTCGGAAAGCGGAGTTTTACATCACGCGGTGATGACCGCATGATGTGAAACTCTGTTATCAGGGAGATACCGACATACATCCGATAATCGAATCCTATGTTCACCTACGGAAAAATTGGTTGAACATCAACGGCAATTCTTCCCATGCAATATTCCCCACTATTCAGACCCCTTCGGGCCATATGAGCGACAACGGGATACGCATGATCAAGGTCACTGTGGAGCAGGATTTGGACGTCAAATTCGACCTCAGAATGTGCCGCAGAACGTTCGGCCAGCAGTATGTGAACGCCGGTCTCGACATAGAGTCGGTATCGCGTCTGATGGGCCATGCTAACACGAAGACAACAGAGAACAATTACTGCCGTGTTACTCAGAATTCGGCAGTCGACCGCGCGAGGCAGATCTGGTGAAATTTTTAACAGTGCTTAACGAAAGCATCTGGGTAGGCACGATTGGTGCAAGGGACGAGATTTGAACTCGCGGACCACTAAGGACAAGGCCCTCAACCTTGCGTCGTTGGCCATGCTTGACTACCCTTGCACTTATCTGACCCAATAAGGATGCAGTAAATAAGCTTTATGGATGCGACGGCACACCCAGCGTCTTATTCCCGCCGACGTCACACGAATTATCGATTCGACAGTCATTAATACAACGACCTGATTCCGAAATTGTCAGGAGAGGAAGAGCGGCCGACGGTAGGATCTCAGGATCTGGCTGAGGAAGTTCCCTCCTCCGCAGGGCAAGATGGGCCGGGAAATCCGGCAAGGCGAGAGCTTTGGCAAGGGCCCAGAAACGACACAGCCTCGGTCAACAGGATGATCTGCTGACAGTGACGTTCCCGAGGATCTGGTGAAACGGCGACTCCCCATCGGAGCAAGTCCATACAGCCGGGATGAATGCCCGACGACCGGCGGGTAGGATGCGTTAGTTGAATGCCGCTTGAAACAGAAGGGGGGCTACTATCCTTACCTGACACCTTTTTTATTTCAATGGTATCAACGGCCTTAAATTTCGTAATAACCGCGGTTTTCATTCCGCTGGAATGAATATTCCGTACTGGGTGTTAACGCCATTGACCTGATTGCTTTATCGTCTGTTCCTGTAATCGCCGGCTATGCAGGGGAATACGAAGGTCGTATTGGTTTTCGCTGTGGTCATTGTGGTGATCATAGCATCTGTCATGGTATTGTACAAACCCAATTCCAGCAGTGACCTTGAGGGGCAATGGTATTGTTCGGAGAGCGAAAGAATCAATATGGATGATTCTTACACGAGTACCGCATACGAAAAAGGCGACCTTTACCTGCTCAAGATAGACGGCGAGAAGGATGGCATGTTCTACGGCAACTTCGGCGGAATGGCCATATCCGGAACGAGAATAGGCAATATAATCATGTTCGACACCGTGATAGAAGGCGAGATCGTCATAACATTCACCGGACAATACTCGTCCGAGAAGGGGGGGATGATCATGGCCGCTTATTCGTCGTTCCTCATGAACGTTGACGGGGAAAGCAGCTATGCCGCGACCTACGCAATCATGTACAAGGATGTCAGCCAGATCCCTGTAGTCAATTATATGCTAACGGCGCCGCATGAAGAAGAATACGTACTGTCGGAAGAATACTCGGGACGTATGACAACGGATGGCCCAGAAACACCCACAGAAACATCATTCCAGATGACCATGGTGGGCAATAATATGGTCAGGGCTCACATGCATTATTCCGACAGCAGTAACATCCTGGGCATGAGAGGCATTATCTCCATTGGCACCGAGAGCATCACCGCCCTGTTCATCGACGAGAACCACGAGGTATGGACCTTATGGCAGCCTGTGGGATACGATACCGTCGTACTGTCAACCAGTTCTGTCTTCGGCGAAAATAAACACGACTATCTGCCCGTATCTGCTCAGCTGTGTTTCCATAAAGAAGGTACGGATCCATATCCGCTGGAAACGGCCTCTATGGTCGATTATTCATGGTCCACGTATGATTGTCGCGTCATGAATAGGCTTGGTGAGGTAAAGGACAGCAACGAGTACAGTCTGAAGATAGATAAGACCTCAGACAATAATATGCTGATCTCCGGAACATTCACGGATGAAGAAGGCTCGAGCTATTATGCGACAGGGTATGTTTCCGTATATGCCGACGGTGTACCATACTGTCTCACCCTTGCGTACAGCCAGAAGAACGGTTATGATTACGGTACTTCGTCCGCGATCATAGATAAGAACGGAGATATCACGTTCTATTGCATATCGATGATCGACGATGTTGTGTATTCGGAATGCGCAAAATCATCGAAAGCAGAATAATACGACCACTGCATCCGGATGTCGCAGATCAAATGAATATAGACGAGAAGTACAGAGCGATATGCTTCGACATGGATGGGACACTCCTCGATACGAAGATCGATTACGATAAGCTTGGCAGTGTTGTCCGGGATGTCCTGATCGATATTGGCGTACCGGGATCGAAGATCGATGATCATGGCAGCGACGATGCAATGATATCTGATGCTATCGGGTATCTGTCATCCACAGGCGTGCATTGTACAAGAAAAGAGATAGATTCGCTCATCGACAGAAAGAGCGTAGATGTGGAATTGGAGAACGCCCACCTTGCTACACCGTTCCCAGGTACCATAGAAATGCTGAAAGAACTGCATCGCAGAGGATACGTGGTCGGCGTTCTGACAAGAGGCCACAGAAAGTACGCAGAGAAGGTCTTGGGTTTCTGCGGCGTAATGGACCGCCTAGATGCCGTAGTAGCATTCGACGACTTCGAAGAGGGTGAAGAGAAGCCCAATCCTATAGCGATGAAGCATCTAGCCGATGAACTGTCCGTTAGAACGGACGAGATACTCTATCTCGGCGACAGCCGCGGAGATTACCTCTGTGCCAGAGATGCAGGATCTGGATTCATCGGCGTAAATTCCGGAAGGTACAGCAAAGAACGCTGGCTCAAAGTATCGCCGACAATGATCACGATAGACTGCGTCGCAGACCTTGTCCGCTAAATAGATCCTAAAACAATATTATGAATCGCACGGGGGAGGACCCCCGTGCAGTTAAATGATTTACTGGGTCCCTTTGCCGTACTCGACGACACGGGATTTCTCTTTGTCCTCTTCGAGAGTATCGTAGTAGAATCTTCCGAGGTTGGACTTGAAGGTCGCGTCCTGCGGCAGGATCTTCTTGATTCCCTTCATGAGCACAGAGCCGACACCCATGATGTTCTTGTCGAGATTGATGCCGAACCTTGTCTTTCCGCAGACGAGGTGTCCGGGGTTGACAATGTCGTGGGGATCCATGAGCGTCTTGATGTCCCTCATGAGGTTCGCAGATCCGGCGTCTCTGACGATGTCGAGGTTGGATGCGAAGAACACTCCGAATCCGAGTGAGCGGCCTCCGTAGAGAGCTGCCCTGTCGCCCATGTAGAAGTTGTATGCGAACGCGGTCATTCCGAGCAGGCTCTCGTCATCCTTGAAGTAGTAAGGCATGAACATTGCCGTGCTGCGGTCCGAGATCATACCGACGATACCGCCGGGCTCCATCTTCATGGTCTCGTAGCCTTTGTAGCATTCGTCCACGAAGTCTGCCCAGTGATTGACTTCAACTACGACCTCTGCCGGGATCGAGCCGACACCGGCCTTGCGCACCCTGTACTCGTAGCATCTCTCTTCCCACTCGTGCTCGCAGATCTCGGTGGAGACCTTCCTTCCGCCGCTCTGAGCGGCGATCTCATCCACGACCTTCTCTTCGAGGTCGAGGAATTCGGGCGAACCCTGGAGCGTGACGAGGAACAGGTTGCTCACATCAGGTGCGTGAAGACCCGCTTTCCTCTGGTTCTCGAAGTGGTTGTAGTCCGACCATGCGATATGGAGCGGTTTGATGCTGGGGTGGTTGACGATCTTGTTGATCGGCTCGGCCATCTCCTTGAGTTTGTCGAAGTCGTATCCGAGGAATCTGAGCTCGCCCTTGGGGTAGACCCTGAGCGTGACGGTCCCTATGAATCCCAATGTCCCCTCTGCACCAGCGAAGAGCTGGTTGAGGTTGTATCCGGACATATTGTTGCCGACCTTGTCGTATCCGGTCTGGATGATGCTTCCGTCGGAGAGCACGACCTCCATGTTCAGGAGATTGTCCCTTGCTCCGCCGTACTTGTATCCTCCGATGCCGATGCCTCCGGTGGAGACCCAGCCGCCGAGCGTTGCGGACGGGAAGCTCGAAGGTGTGGAGCCGACGAGGAGTCCTTCTTTGTCGCACGCATCAAGGATGTCTTTCCATGTGCATCCGGCGTCCGCCTTCACGCACATGTTGACCTTGTCAACGAAATGCACTTTCTTCATCTTCGAGGACATGTCGATAAGGATTCCGCCCTCGGTAGGCATGGATCCTCCGAGTCCCCATGTCGATGCTCCCCTGGGCGTGACTGCCACGCCGGTCTTGAATGCCAAAGCCGCGATCTGAGAAAGCTGATCGACGGTCGAAGGCCTGACGACGACATCGGGGAAGTTCTTGAATGCCAGGCCGGCCTCCTTCGGGAGCGGGGCGAGATCGTGCCCGTACAGCATCCTTTCCATTTCACTTGTGCTTACATTCTCTTTACCGACGATCTGTTCGAGTTTCGAAATGATCTCGGGCGTTACTTTGCGTGATAGGTTCTCTGCCCCATTCGATTTCATTTAATGTCCTCCACTTCTATGAGTGCGACTTAATTGAAGCGTAAATAGGGTAATACTTAATAAGTCTTCTCACAAGCGACAGAAGATATCAGCCAGATGTATTTTTACCATATTCAAAGGGCGTGAGGCCGGCATCCGATATGACCGCGGCCGTAACATCGCCGTTCACTCTGAAAAGATGCGTGTGGCACCTGCAATCGGAGCATCCGAACCCTTCTGCGGCAGGTATTCCGCCGTGGACTTCGACGATGCGGGCGAGATCGCATTCGCTCACGAAATCGGGATACGACTCGTATGCCCGCATATCATGGCATACGGTCGTCAGATGATCTATGTGCCAGCGTACGGTCTTGTCCTTTCTCAGATGTCTGCCGACCCTCTGGTCCAGGCCGCCCATGGCGCTCCCGACGTAGCAGTAATCGCCGGCCGGGAGCTCAAGGTCGCCGAGAGAGCCCACCGAAATGCTCAGCGGGCCGTCGAAATGCATGAGAAGGATATACGTCCCTCTCCTGATCATTTCTTCTCGGCCTTGCGTCTGTCGGTGTCCTCGACTTCAGAGCGCGTCATTATGTGGATGATTGTGCTGCTGTCGTCGATCTTGGATTCCGATATCCTGGCTATGTCCATGAGCTTGCGCCCGTAGATCGTCAAGTTGTCAAAGTATTCCTTGTTCTCTCTGTACGGGATCTTTACCCTGAGACCGTCCAGGTGAACGACTATAGGGGCGGGCCTGAGGCTCATGTTGATCGGCTCGTACTCCTCCAGGAGCTGCTTCAGCTCAGCCGGATGGACGAAGAGCGGATCCTCCTCGAGCATCTTCCTTCTGTCCCTGAGGACCTTCTCCACAGTGTTGGCTATCTCCAGAAGCTTGGCCCTCTCGTCCGAGGTTCTCATCCTTTCCGCTTTACGGCCGACGCCTGGCACTATTGCTTCGCAGTCGTCATCGAGACCTTCGGGTTTGGGCCCGCATACCACGATGATCGGCACATTGATATCATCGAAGAGCGCCTTCTTTGCCTCTATGCACTGCTTGAAATTGCCGAGCATGAACACGGCCGCGTCGTATTCTTCGATTATACCTTTCTCCTGGGCAGATATCTGAGCGGTAGCTTTTCCTCTGCCCCTCGCGAGACCCATGACCACGGATATCGCACCGTACTGTCTGAGCTGCTCCGCGATATCGCATATCGGGTGCGGCATATGGTGCCTTCCGAGCGTGCACCCCACTACAGCGATCTCGGAACCGGCGAGCGGGACCTCTTTGACCTCGCCCCCGATCTCCCTGCAGAGCTTCTCCATCATCGGCTTGTCCTCTCCGGGGATGGACATCGTTACCGTGAGCAGCTGCGAGCTGCGCGTGCTCTGAAGCACCACGCCGCCCACATCCTCGATAGCTTCGTAAAGTTCGGCCGAACGGTATATCCCGCCGTCGTACATCATGACCTCAAACATTGGTAACACCCGCCAACATGGATTTGTGGACTTCCGTCCCTTCCGCGATCATCTCGGGCATCATGATCTCCTCGGTCGCGATGATGGTGATCACGCTGCTCTCCGAAAGGTTGTGCCTGACCTTGATGCCTTCCGGCATGGCCCTCCACAACGCTCCGATTATCTCCTTCTTCGCCTCTTCGCCGGATGAGATCTGCATAACGGAGATCTCGTCCTCTTTCGCTCCCGAAACGACCAGATCGAATCTCGTCTGCTGGTCGACCTTGCTCCTGCCGTATCTCTTCCAGAGGTGCGACAGTATATCCGGGGCGTACTTCTCGTCGGATATCGACATGTGGACGTCGTCGCCCTCCTGCCTGAGCGATGCCGCATCGGATATCGTCAGCTTCCTCGGCTCGTTCGCGAGCCTCACGCTGAATATGAAGAGCGGCACTTCCGGCTTCAGCACTATCTTGGCCTTCTCTATGACCAGGGCCACGCCGATATCGTTCATTATGGTCTCGAACAGGGCCTTGTAGGCATCGTTGCCGTACGGATCGGTTCCGCTGACATCTACGTCCATATGTTTACCTCAGAGGAATCCGGAGCTGAGAAGGGCTCCGCCGACGGCTCCGATGTACTGCGAGTTGGGCGGGACTATCGGCTTGCTTCCGAGCACCTCGCCGACGGCCTTGACCAATCCAGATATGAGCGATGTTCCGCCGACCTCGATGATCGGATGCCTGACATCGATCTCCTGGAGCTGCTGTTCGTAAACCTGCTCGGCGACCGAGTGACAGGCCGCCGCCGCGACATCTTCGAAGGATTTTCCCTCTCCGAGGGTCGTAACGAGGTCCTGGATACCGAAGATCGAACAGTAGGAGTTCATCTTGGCATTCCTCCAGTCGCCTTTCTCCGCAAGAGCTCCGAGCTCCGTGACCTCGATCTTGAGCCTCTTCGACGTCATCTCGAGGAAACGTCCGGACGCTCCGGCGCAGACACCGCCCATGGTGAAGTTGTCGGGAACGCCGTCGCGGATCGTGATCGCCTTGTTGTCCATACCGCCGATATCGATGATCGTCGCCTCTCCGCGCTGCCTGTCCGCGAGCCACACCGCGCCTTTCGAGTTGACGGTGAGCTCTTCCTGGACGAGCTTTGCGTTGTAGTATTTTCCGAGGGTGTAACGTCCGTATCCGGTCGTACCTATCGCTTCGATCTCCTTCATCTCGACGCCGGCCTGTTTCATTGCCTCGTCGAGAACCGACTGAGCGGAAACAACGACGTCGCCGGTAGGCGTCCACGCCTTCCCGATGATCTTGTTGTCGCGCATGATGACCGCTTTCGTCGTTGACGAACCTGAATCGAGACCTGCGGTGAGACCTACCTGCCTCTCTCTGGCGAGGAGCTCTTTCCTTGTGACGATGGTCACGAGAGCTTCCATCCTTGTCAGGAGCTGCGATGCCTTGAGCCTCTCGGTGAACGAGTACGTGACCACCGGGAGCTTCGTGTTCTCCTGAATGAATCTTCTGAGCTCGTTCCTGACGAGAGCGGCCTCCGCGCACCTGAAGCACGTGGAGATGAATACCGCATCCGCATCGTAAAGACCGTCCGCAAGCTGGACCGCCCTTGCGATCATGAGCTTGAGCTGCGGCGATCTCGGGTTGAAACCGAATCTGGACACCGCGTCGTTGATATCCGCGGCCGAGACGTCCGGGTACACTATCTTGGCCCCGACGCTGCGGGCCGCCTTCTCTATCTCGTACTGAACGCTGCTGTACTCGGTACCGCATGAGAGCTGAGCTATCTTGATCATTGGATCGCCGCCTTGGGTTTTTCAAGTCCCTCGAGGAACTCCTTCGCTTTGGAGACGAACAGTTTGCCCTGTTCCTCGTCCTCCGGGTAATCCACGTGGAGGACGGGTATCTGGTGCCTCTGTATCAGGTACTTGACCATCAGATTGGAACGCTCGCATCCCACGCATCCGAAGGAGAACGGAGCCCCTTCCATGACTATGGCGGCGTCCGCCTGTTCGATGAGCGGCCCCCATATGGCCAGTCTTCCCCTGATACCCGACGGGACCTCTATTCCCGCGTATTTCAGTCCTTTGACGACATCGTCGAGCGTGACATTCATAGGCGGCATGTCGATCTCCATATTATCCACCCTCTCTTGCAGGGCGGCCATTGTGCTGAGCGGCTCGTGGCCGAATCTTTCTACCATATCATATAATATCAGACTGTTAGGGGGGTCGATGAAAACCTTCATTAGTCCACCTCGCATATTTCTTTGAATTTATCGACTGAAAGCTGTTTCTTCTTCGGAGGTTCGTTTATCTTCTCCCCTCTGTCGGCCGCATCGAGTCCTGCCTGGACCACGGAAAGGGCCTTCCATTCCATCTCGAGCTGAGCGAATCCGGGCCTGGTGCCGTGCTGGGCGCGGCATCTCCTGGGATCGCTGGCCGGGTATGCTCTTATCTTGGAGAATATCCCGTTGGGGTCGAGTTTTCTGACGCTGTCGCGGACCTCGATGACCACCGGCCTGGGACCTTCTATGAGACAGCCGTAGCATGTCTCCTTGACGGTCACCTGCTTCCCCATCGCATGGATCGTACGCGAAAGCTGATCCGGCGTTATGTTGGATGCCGGAGAGATCATCAATAATCTCGTTTCCCTCTCTTCGCTCATAATTTCTCCTCCGTAACGTAAACGATAGAATCCTCGTCGACATCCTTCATGAATCTGTCGAGGTCGTCCTCGAACTTCCCGAATATGTTGGTGCCGTAGCCTTCCTCTCCGGTCGGCCCGTAGACCTTGTCGTCCACGAGTCTTATGCCGATGAGCCCTTTGTTCGGCCTCGCCTGGTTGGTGACGCCGATGTCCCCGCGCTTGCATTTCCTGAACGGTTCGTCCGGATACAGCGTATGGGCCCTGGAGTCGTCTCCCACGAAGGTCACCATCGGCAATCCTTCGAAGGTGAAATGCACTTTGAGCAGACCGATCGGCTTGTGGCTGAGACCCGTTACCTTCTCGAAGTAGTGGACGCTCAGCGGCGATTTCTTCCTGTTGAGCGAGATCCTGAATATCTTGTCCTTCTGCAGACCGGTGGTCGTGACCTCTCCCTTCTTGAGGGCGTCTATGGTCCTCTCGGGATCCTGTTCCACGACGATCGCATCGTCCGACGTGTCGCCGGCCCTGACGATCTTGACACCTGCCTCTTTGAGGAACTTCTCCGCTTCCTTCTGTGTCATGCCGACCGAGAGCACACGCTCCGGGTTGGTGACCACGGTGAATTTGTCGCCGGCGTTGGCCAATGATGTTATGGCGATACCGCTCGTGACGTGACCGACATCGTTGTGGGACTGCGAGAGCTGTCTCCTCTGCCTGTAGAACAACACGCGTCCGAGACCCTCTCCGTTGTTCCTGACGGTGACGCATCCGACATCCCTTACCCTTTTCGGCTCGTCAACGGGTATGGTCACGTCCTTGTCGTCGGAACATGCGGCATAGCTCCCGGTCGCATCAGATACATTCAGGTATCCTTTGCTGGCGAGTATCAGGAGATGCTCTGCCGATTCCGGGGCCATATCGTTGATGTCGATGTGCACATGCGTGTCTACCCTGTAGCCGTCATCAAGCTTGTAGTCCGGGTCCATGGTGACGATTACGTTCTCGGTGCTGACCTCCGACATCACCGGCCTTATGTCCGTGATCGCGTCGCCCTCTCTGAACATGTCCATTATGTGACGCCCTTTGGTTATGCGTCCGATGCGTCCTGTGCCCGCCCCGTACGACCATCTGTGGTCGTCCCTGGCGATCATGATGTATGTAGTGCTGTTGTCGAACCCGCCGAGCGAGAAGAAACAGTCGTTGCGCCTGTACATCCTGGTGTCCCTGTTGACCTTAATATCCGTAGGGAACGATCCGAACGCGTTGATGTTCTGCGTCACCCATCTGACGGACGAACCTATTATCTTGGGTATCAGCGACTTCCAGAGCTTGGAATCGTCGCCTCCGTCTAGGTGTATGACCATGCTGCCCCTGTTCGTCACTATCTCGAAATCTGCCGATTCGGTGACGAGCTTGTCCGTCGAGAGGTGAATAGATACCAGCGTATCCTTGACATAATGTTCCCCGCGGAGCGCAGTCTTGAGCGTTGCATTGCTCGGGAGCGTCCTTTCCGATCCGTTGACGATGACCTTCATTTCTTCTCACCCTCGTTCGGAAGCATCTTCTGCACCTTCGAGACTATCTCGTCCAGCTTGTCCTGCGGACAGGAGAGTCCCCTTATGACCCCGTTGACTATCTCGACGATCGTCCCTTTGGTCTTTATGTCCTCGTCCTTGGGCATGACGGCGGATGTCTTCACGCCTATGGCGGCGAAATCCTCGAAATCGACCGGACACTGGGACACGACGATCGCGGGTATGTCAACATTCCTGAGTATGAGCCTGGCCTTCCAGATTATGTGGCTGCGGACATTGCCCAGGTGTATCAGCGCGACCTTGAACTGCTGTATCCTCTCGACCTCCAGCGGTTCGAGACCCATGCACTGCCCGTGGGAGACGTCCTCGGCATCGGCCGGAACGCCGCCGCCGGCATTGAGGACAAGGACCGACGTGTCGATGCCTTCCTCTCTGAGGGCGTACGTTATCTCGCAGACCGGCTTTGTGATATGCCTTCTTCCGGGACCCATCGCTATGGCGACTACGTCCTTTCCGCTCTCGGAGATGGTAGCTCTCTGGGCAAGACCGCCGCCCTGGCCCATCCCCATCGATTCACGGCACTCTACGAAACTGAGGTGCCTACCGATCTTTTGCTTCAAAGTGATTCACCGCTCTCCTTGGCATGAGCCTGCTCGATCCTCTCGAACCCGTTGATTATCTCCTCGGGTTTTCCTATCTCGACGATCTTACCGCCCTCCATGAGAGCGGCGCGGTCGCAGCAGTTCATTATGAAATCCATGTCGTGGCTGACGACGACGAAGGTCTCTCCGAGCTCTTTCCTCGCATCGAGCACCGCCTTTGCGACGGTGACCTTCGTTATCGGGTCCATCGTTCCCGTCGGCTCGTCCAATATGACGATGCGGGGCTCCTTTATCAGGACCTGGGCGAAGGCGATCCTCTGGCATTCGCCGACGGACAGCGAGTCGGGGTACGAGTACAGGATCTTGTCGATATCGTCCTTCGGGAATCCTACGCTCATGAGCACCTGTATCGCTTTTACCTTAGCAAGCTCGGCCGGCATCTTCATTCCGATGCAGGTGGTCAGATTCCTGAGTATCGTGTCGAAAGGATACAGCGTGTATTCCTGGTGGAGGAACCCGATGTACGGGGTCGCCCTGCCTTTTCCCATGAATCCAGACTCCGACATATCGATCCAGTCGTCGCCGATCTTGATCTTCACGACACCGGACGTCGCCGGCGTCATGCCCGCGATCATACGCGACGTCGTTGTCTTTCCGGCCCCGGAGAGTCCGACGAGAGCGAATATCTCATTCTCTCTTATGTCGAACGACACTCCGTCGACGGCCTTGACGACGCCTCTGATAACGGAGAAGTAGTGCTTGGTCGCATTCTCGACGACGATGAACGGCTCGCCGAGCTCTGTGGACTCCTGCTTCTCGAAGTGATATTCCTTCATGAACCTGGAGGTCACCTCTTTGGGGTTCCCTTCCATGACCACGTTACCGGCATCGAGCCATATCGCCTCGTCGGCCATCTTGTCGATCGCTTCCGGCCAGTGGGATGCGAATATCATGCATATGTTGTTGTCGTGGACGTACTTCACCAATCTCTCGTGGACGATCTTCGCAGTGTACGGGTCGAGCGTTCCTGTGGGTTCGTCGGCAAGGAAGAAAAGCGGATTCTTGGCCAGCTGCCTGGCCATGACCACTCTCTGCTTCTCTCCGCCGGAGAGGTCCCTTGCTATGTGGGTCGTCCTGTGCGTCATGTTGACGAAGTTGAGCAACTCGATCGTCTTGTCGATCTTCACCTTCTCCGAAACATCGCTCCCGATGGCCTCGAAGATGTTCTCCATAACGGTCGCATCACCGAACAGAGCGAACGTCCTCTGCAGCATGATCGATATGCGGCCTTTCACTGCCTGCCTGAGCGGGTCGCGTTCCGGGAGGTTCCAATAATCCACCCAGACGGTCTCCGTCTCCCCGCCGCACTTCGTGCATACCTCTCCTTCGAAAGGAAGATCGAGACCCCCGCACTTTTTGCAGTGGTTGACGTGATAGAGGACGCGGCCGGAGTCAGGAGCGTATTCATTGGTACCCCTGACCAGATGTATGAGAACACTTTTGCCTGCCGCACTTTTGCCAATCAATCCGAGGATCTTCCCCGTGGACAAGGTAGCACTGACGTTGTTGAGAACCGTTCTGCCTTCGAACTTCTTCGACACATTCTCGATTTTGAGAAGGTCGACCGCCTTCTGAGTCATAACGCCGTTATCGCGTGCGAGCTATAAAACATCAACGAAAAGAACCGCTGTTAATTAGTCCTGTTAATATGTTCCAGCACACCTATCGGACGGGTAATCGAAGGGACAGTATAGAAAACAATTTAACTGCTATGCCATACTTCTTTCTGTGGCATCCGTAAAGCACGCCGGCACGGGCGGTCCGATCCCGAAATTCACAGAATACCACCTGTGGAAGACTATGATGTCCCTTGACGATGTAAGGCCGATGGGCAGGAAGAAGCTGTCATCTGTGCTGAATATAGGCGAAGGGAGCACCAGGACGATCATAAGCATCCTCCAGGACCAGAATCTGATATCCGTGAACAAAGAGGGCATAACGCTCACAGACAGAGGAATGGATTTCAGAGATTCAGTCTACATGGATGCGAGCCCGATATCCACCAATCTGACGATAGGGGAATGCGACTACGCCGTCAGGATGTCCCACATGGCCAAGAAGATCACGTACGGATGCGAGGAACGCGATGTCGCGATCAAATCCGGGGCCATCGGCGCAACGACACTCGTATACGCAAACGGGAGGCTTATCTTTCCCGGTTCCGACTACCCGGTGGACACCAAGATGGAGTCCATGCTCAGGGAGAAATTCAAGATAAAGAACGATGACGTCATAATAATCGGTACCGGAAGGACCATGGTGGAAGCGGAACGCGGAGCAGTGTCAGCTGCCCTGAACATCGTCGGCGGACTCAGGCTCAACAGAGAACTCAAGGATATACTGTCATCCAGGAGCACGGCGAACGAGATCCTTTCGTTGGCCTTCGCAGTGCACGACCTGGTCGGCGGGCTCCCTGTATGCGCCAAGAGCAGGGACGATCTCGGGATCAGGATCGAGGATGGGAAGGTCATCGATAATGCTTACACCGGGGAGGTGCTCGAAGAGGCCATCGAGATCGGAACGACGATCAGGAAAGTGGCCGTATCCGGTCCGTACAAAGGTGTCAGGGTCATCGTGACCCCGATAGAGGTGGACGGACGTGCGATCGCGGCGATCGGCGTCGTCGATATAAGAGGCCTCGGCGGAAAGGACATAATCAATTGGAGGGACGGAAATGCCTAAGACCACAGTGACCGTAGATGCAGGCGTCTGCAAGATGAGGACGAAGATCACCGCATGGAGCACGGAGATGGGGGATGTCGAATACACCATTGAGAGCGACTGTCCCAAGATACTGAGACTGTCGTGGTCCGTAAAGCCGTTAAACCCCTTCGATGTAGTGGAAGTCCCTTTCAAGGATAACCCTGTATACCTTCTTGCAAGCGAAGAGCTGGAACATGCCGCATGTCCGGTCCCGTGCGCCATAGTCAAAGCGATCGAGGTCGCCAGCGGACTCGGACTCAAGAGGGACGTGTCCATTAAGATCGAATGATCATTTCACGATCTCGTCGATCTTGCCTGACCATATCATCCCGGACGGCCCGGTCATATAGGTCACGACTTCAAGGACCTCGAGGAGGTCTTCGCCCGTGGCTCCTTCCTTTTTAGCCCTGTCGGCATGATAATCGAGACATTTCTCGCATTTGGTCACGCCGGCCACGGCGAATGCTATCAGTTCTTTCTCGCGGACAGTCAGCGATCCTTCTTTGAAGACCTTCCTTCTGTAATCATAGAGCGATTTCAGAACTTCCGGGTCTCTCTTGTTCAGCATTGTAAGGGACATATGGCACACCAGTGCCCACCACCTTTAAGAATTTGTTTCACGATAGCACCGATATGACAGATGATGACCTTCCGTTGCGCATAGTCGAAAAACTCAGAGGCGTAGTCAGCGCGTTCTATCTTGACAAAGATATTCTCGATGAAGTGAAAAAAGAAGAATCGACCGTACGTGCCAGCGGAGATATAACCGTCATCAACGAGGGCTTCAACCAAGCCCTGACCCGCGACAGGGTGATCTGCATCGTCAAAGATCCGAGATTCAGACCTCCGCCCGAACCCACTGTGAAATTGGTCTCCACCGACGGCAAGGTCATGGGCATCGAAGTATTCCCTGAGACGGCCAAAGAGTACCAGGACAGGAACGACATCGTATGGCTCTCCGACGGTTTCGTCGTCTTCACGGACATAATGCCCGGGAAGGGGGAGGATGAGAAATTCATCATGCCGCCAGTATCATTCCCGGAACTCAACGAGAGCAACGGATGCAAGAACGTGGTCTCATGCAGCCCCGCGCCGACATGCGACAAGATGAT
>CAZXIY010000027.1:13877-16185 GCA_964640935.1 uncultured Methanomassiliicoccales archaeon | reverse complement strand
GCACCTCGTATCGGCGGACGAACCGCGTAGCACCTTCTATCTATTTTCAGTATTTAAATTGTCCATACGGAATCTGACGGACATACATCATTTCTTATATCGACGGCGAAATCATCTACGAAGGGAGTTGTTCTTATGGCAAATTCAAAGGTTTATTTCGCCGATTTTCACATGGATATCGATGACAGCGTCTTGGGGAAATTCGAAAGACTGCTGAAAGCCGCAGGCATCGACAAGCTCGATGTCCGCGACAAGTTCGTCGCCGTGAAGATGCACTTCGGCGAATACGGCAACATGACCTACCTCAGACCTGGTTACGCACGCTCGATCGTCGATGCCGTGAAAAGGAACGGCGGCATCCCTTACGTCACCGACTGCAACACCCTCTATGCCGGCAGGAGAAAGAACGCTCCGGAACACCTCGAAACGGCCGCACTGAACGGTTTCACATCGGCCACCCTCGGTTGCAACGTCATAATCTCCGACGGAGTGAAGGGCGATGACGATGTGGAGGTGCCCTTCGACGGCGATGTGATAAAGAAGGCCATGATCGGCCGCGGCATATACGACGCCGATGTCATCATCACGCTGTCCCATTTCAAATGCCACGAGATGGCAGGGATCGGCGGGACGATCAAGAACCTCGGCATGGGCTGCGCTTCCCGCAGAGGGAAGATGGTCCAGCACTCCGGCAGCAAACCCGACTCCGATCCGTCCCTTTGCAGAGGATGCGGAAGATGCATCAAATCGTGCGGTTCGGATGCGATAATGATGAAGGATAAGAAAGCAGTCATCGACCACGGCAAATGCGTCGGATGCGGGTTGTGCATCTCGTCCTGCCGCTTCGATGCGATATCGGTCGAATACGATTCCTGCCAGAAGGAGCTCTACACGAAGATGACCGAGTATGCCGGTGCGGCCGTCAAAGGAAAGCCGTGCTTCCATGTTTCTATCATAAGCGACGTCACACCGCACTGCGACTGCCGCACATCCACCGACACGCAGATCATACCGAATGTGGGGATGCTCGCCTCGCTCGACCCCGTCGCACTCGACGCCGCCTGCTCCGACCTTGTGATGGAACAGCCGGTCATGCCGGGCAGCGTTGCCGATAAGAACAAAGAAGGCGATGACATCTTCATACGCTCCAACCCAGGAACCGAAGGCTGGAACTATGTGCTGAAGCACGCCGAGAAGATGAAGATGGGTTCGGCCAAATACGATCTCGTGAGAGTGAAGTAAAAGGAAAAATGACGGGCGTCAAGCCCGTAAACCGTTTAAAATTCTCTTCTCAGGAATGCGACCCATGCGACAATGAGAGCAACTGCTCCCCATGTGAACATGACCAACGCTTCCTTCCAAAGCGTCGGATACGCGATCGGGGTCATGAATTCCGACATCGCTGCCAGAATCTTTTGGACCATCATGGCCAGTTCAACTTCTCCGGTGGCCATCAGAGAATCATAGACGGTCTGCATCCCCGACAGCATATAATTGATGCCCCCGTTATACGAATCCACGTATTCCGGGACGCAGGTGATTATCGATTTCCCCGCCGTGTCGAGCATGAACCATGTATCGCCGGTGATCATCGTGGATATTACCGGCAGGACCACGAGAAGCGTGAGTATCGAGAATATTATGCACACGCTGGACCTCTTCAGCACAGAGCTGAAGACGAATGCTATGCCGATAGCCGCGAACAGGTACATGAAACACATGCAGAATGATTGTATAAGATGATCTGGCACTGTCCCATGGTATATCAGCAACATAGCGACGATCCCGATGTAGTACACCAGGACGAGAGCGGTCGCCAGCAGCAGCGACGAGATGAACTTGCCTACGAATATGCTGGTCCTCTTGATCGGCCTGGTGAACAGTATCAGCGCCGTCCTCTCTTCATATTCTGACACTATCGCGACAGAGCCGATGAGACCGACCACCAGAACAGCGAAGGTGCTGACATACGAGAGATATGATTGCAGTATGTCCGCGACAGATTTTCCACCCCATCCGGAACCTGTAACGAACGGCACCACTGTTATCAGCGCGAACACGAGAAGTATCAGTATCAGAGATGCCATGAATTTCCGTCCGCGGACGCTCTTGATCATCTCGTTCTTGGTAACGACGAATATCTGTCTGATATCGTCCGTTTCGACATACATACGGCCCATCATCTCGTCTCCTTTATGAGTCTGAGATAGGTGTCCTCGAGAGCGCTGTTCTCGTAGACGCTGTAAACTCCGATGTTGAGGTCGCAGAGATCCTTGTACAGACGTGACTGCGTGTCGACATCCTCGTT
>CAZXIY010000027.1:0-13777 GCA_964640935.1 uncultured Methanomassiliicoccales archaeon | reverse complement strand
CTCATCACTATCGTCAGATCGTCCGATTCGTTCCTGAGATTCTTCAGGATCTCCCTCATCTCCGCCATGCCTCTCGGGTCAAGACCGGATGTGGGTTCGTCGAGTATTATGATGCTCGGATCGTTCAAAAGAGCCTGGCCCAGAGCTATCCTCTGTCTCATCCCCTTGGAGAATGTCCCTAGCTTCTTGTCGCCCCATTCCACCATCTTCACCTTCTCCAGGATCGATTCGGTCTGGGCAGAGATTGCCTCTTTCTTCATTCCGATCAGCTCGCCGACGTACCTCATGGTCTCCCTCGGCGTAAGATAAGGATAGAATTCCGGCGTCTCAATGACAGTTCCGACGTTCGATAGGGCCCTCTTGGGATCCTGTGTCACATCCACGCCGTTAAGATACGCGCTTCCGGATGTTGCATTTATCAGATGCGTCAGTATCTTTAGAGTTGTGCTCTTCCCGGCCCCGTTGGGGCCCAACAGGCCAGTGAAACTGTTCTTCTTGATCTTCAGATTGAGACCGTTGACGGCGACGAATTCGCCGTATTCCTTCCTTAGGTCCCTGATCTCTATCGGGAATTCTCCGGACATTGGTTTCCTCCGAATGCATCAGAACGACATTATAGTTAAACCGTATGGAACGTTGATTCCGTCCACCTTTGAGATTGATTCCCCGATTCAGGTAATTACCTGCAGGCCATTATATGGGTCATGGAATCACCGGTGAGAACTTTCATATCGATCAGGGTCCCGAAGAGCGATGCTCTTGCGAAATTGGTCGGCGAACTCAGTGATATCGATGGCATAAGAGTGCCTCCGGCGGAACAAATGCATCTGACCGTCAAATTCATCGGAGATACCGATCCGAAGGTCCTGCCCAGACTGCTGGAAAGATTGACAGCAGAACTTTCGAACATCAGGTCGTTCGACCTCCGCGCCGTAGGCGTCGGAGCATTTCCGAATATACGCGATCCGAGGATCGTATGGGTCGGATTCGACCACGGCGATGAGCTCCGTTCGATATCGGATGCATCCGCAAAGGTGCTGGATTCCATGCACATAGGGTACGATGCAAAAAGATTCTCTCCGCACATGACGGTCGGAAGGGTAGGGCGCAGAGTTGATATCGGCGATATCGCCGAAAGATATGCCGACGCCGAATTCCTCAGCTTCAGGTGCGATCGCGTATATCTTATGAAGAGCACTCTGAATCCCGGCGGCGCGAAGCACTCCGTGATAGGGTCCATAGATCTGAAGGACTGAATGCTACCTGTAACTTGCCGGTCTTATACCTCTGCAAAGAGAAACATGTCTCATGAAATGGAAAGCGTTTCAAAAGAACATGCAGAAAGACCTAAGAAAGAACAAGAAGGGCGGCATAGAAGGTCTCCCGCTCCAGTTGATGATACTCATCATCATCGCCACGCTGGGAACGGCGGTCATCGTCGGGTGGATGGGAAATATAGAAACACCGCAGTCGATCGGCGATGTTACGGTGGATACCGGCGACGTCCGTCTGACCGGTACGCCTTACGGCGGATACTACGGGATCAACGGCAGCATAACGATATCCGTGACCGACCAGGACGGCAATCCTCTTGATGATGCCTCTGTCGTACTCACGGGACTCGGGATAAAGGACAGCAGGAACGACACAGTCTACGGCAGCACGGACAAGAACGGATGCGTCACATTCAGTTCTCTGAAGGTCAAGATGACCGGGACCGTCGGATTCGTGACCGTCGATGTATCGAAGGCTGGATACGGAGAGGATTCCTCTTGCAGGATCACCGTGATAAACTGAGGAACGACAGGAGAGGCGTGATGGACCTTCCGATCAAACTGATGATCGTGATGGTCATACTCACCGTCTCCGTCCCGATCATCAGCAATGCTCTGGACAAGAACGAGGAAAGCATGGCCTGCTCGGAGATGACCCAGGAGATGACCCGGATATCCGACGCCATCTCTGTCGTCCATTATTCTGGATCTGGTTCATCCAGAACGGTCGACGTGAACATTCCCGCAGGATGCGAGATCTCCATCGGAGGGAACGGATCTGATGCATATTCCGCCAGACTGTATCGCGGAGGCGAGATGATATCCGAATACTATCTGGAAAGACCGATCGTGATGATCTGCGACGAGACCGTCCTGACCGGGGTCATGACACTCATGGTCACGAGCACGTATTACGGCGATGTTCCCGGGATCGAGGTGTCTGCCGTATGATGGAATTCACCATCTCCAGAGTTGCTCTGGGTATGTGCGGGCTGATACTTCTGGCCGCGGTGATATCGCCGGTGACGAGCATCTACGACGACCGCGAGGACGCGAAGATGCAGGACCTCTCCGAAAGCATCGCGGCCATGATGGATGCGTTCTACGATTCGGAAGCGGACAGCATGGCCATGTCGGTGAATGAGATCCTGCCGTCGTCATCGTCATCGGTGAGATTCGACGGATGCCTCGTATGCGTCACCGACGGCGACGCAGAGCACCGTTCATCATCGAAACGGAATATCGTATCCGATAAGGACTGTTACAACGCAAGCGATATCATAAAACTGACAAGATCGGAAGGGGGAGTGATCGTCGAGACGATATCGTGATCATCTCGAGAATGTATCGACGATCTTCTTGGTCGCTTCCGTAAACCTCTTAACATCATTCTCGTCGTTGTAAAGATAGACTGAGGCTCTGGCACAGCCGTCGATATTTCTCGATACGAAGAACGGGTGGGCGCAATGCATACCCGACCTGATCATTATGGAGTCCATGTTGTCGAGCATCATAGCCACATCATGAGAATTCAGACCGGCGATGTTGAATGAGAATACGCCGCCCCTTTTGGCCGGATCCTCCGGTCCGACAATGGATATCCTGTCTATGCCGCCGAGGGCATCCTGTATGACCCTCTGAAGATGTGTCTCATGCTCCGCAATGTTCTTCATACCGACTTTGCTGAGATAGTCCAACGCGGCAGACGAACCGATTATTCCGGAATAATTCTCCAGACCGGCCTCGAACTTCTCGGGTGCGGGGGATATCTTGACGGTGTCATATGTCGTCAGACCTACGATACCTCCGCCGTACATCAGCGGCTTGAGCTCTTTCAGCCTCTCAGCCTTTCCGTAGAGAAAGCCCACACCCGTAGGGGCGAGCATCTTGTGGAGCGATGCCGCATAGAAATCCACATCGAGATCCTTCAGATCCACCGGTATGTGCGGAGCGGCCTGCGCTCCGTCAATGGCCACGGCGGCCCCGTAGTCATGAGCGATCTCAGTCACCTCCTTCACGGGCACGGTGCATCCGGTGATGTTGCTAACATGACCCATGGAGACAAGTTTCACGTTCTTGTTCATGACCTTCTTGAATTCTTCAATATCGAATTCTCCGCGATCGGATGTTCTGCAATAGACCCTCTTTATGCCTATCTCAGAGGCCATCTCCAGCCATTGAACGTGATTGGAATTGTGCTCCACATCCGTCGTCATGACCGCGTCGCCTTTCTTCAGTCCGAAACCTCTGGCGACGGTGTTCATGCCCTCGGTGCAGTTCTTGGTGAAGATGAATTCGTTGGGATCGTCGCAGCCGAAGAATCTGGCCAGTTTCTCCCTGGTCTCGTCCATCTCCATGGATACGCGGGTACCCATGGAATGCACGCTCCTCCCGCCGCACGCCGGAAATTCGTTGTAATAGGATAGCATCTTCTCTATCACGCAATCCGGCTTAAGGCTCTGACAGGCGCTGTCGAGATACACGGACTTCCCGTTCCTGATCGTCGGAAAATCCTTCCTCAGAGAAGATACATTCATACTCGTCCCCGATTAGCTAGGTTGTTTTTATTGTTGCGCATATTTATCGTTGAAAGGCCATCCGAACGCGGATGAGCGAGCCGAAAACAAATGCCATGCGCATATTGGACAGCCACAACGTGCCGTATGACACATTATTCTACGAATGCGGAGAATTCACCGACGGGGCCGACGTCGCCGCTAAGATCCGCGTTCCTCCGGAGCAGATGTTCAAAACTCTCGTGGCACAGGGAAAGAGCGAAAAATATTGCGTGTTCGTGATACCCGTCGCCGAAGATCTCGATATGAAGAAGGCCGCAAGATCCGTCGACGAGAAATCGATCGAGCTGATACATGTCAAGGACATCAACCGCATAACCGGATACGTCCGCGGAGGATGCAGCCCGCTCGGTATAAAGAGGGCCTGCAGAACGGTCATACATGTGTCCGCAGAAGGATTCGACCGCATCTATATCAGCGGCGGGAAATTGGGGTGCATAATCTCTGTCCCGCCCGTGAAGTTATCCGAGATTGCACCCGCCTCTTTCGCGGATATAACCCAGGGCCGAACGACGGGATAATATAGGACACGCTCGTTTTGTCCGATATGAGTTCCCTAAAGGCCGATATCGGCAGATTGGAGCTGCCCAATCCCGCCATGGTCGCATCAGGCATCATGGACGAGACTGGTCTCTCCATGGTAAGAATGCTGAATTCCGGAGCTGGCGCGGTCGTTTCCAAATCGATAGGTTCGGTTGCGAATCCCGGTCATGCGAATCCTAACTTCATAGAGCTGAACACCGGATGCGTGAACGCCATGGGGCTTCCGAATCCCGGCATCGACGCGTTCGCCGATGAGATGAAGATAGCGACCGAAGGGGGAAAGATAATCGGATCCGTTTACGGAGCATCTGCGAAAGAATTCGCGGAACTCGCAGGGAAGATGGAGGACTACGGGGCGTGTGCGGTCGAACTCAACCTATCCTGCCCTCACGCCAAAGGTTTCGGGATCGAGGTCGGCACTGACCCGAAGCTCGTGAAGAGCATCGTCGGGGCCGTGAAATCAACGGTCAGCATTCCCGTTTGGGCGAAGCTTACACCGAACACGCATATCCTGCCGGAGATAGGGAAGGCCGTGGAGGACGGCGGCGGAGATGCCGTCGTTGCGATCAACACCCTGAAAGCGATGGTCATAGTGCCTGAATTCGGCAAGGCCTTCCTCAGCAACGGCGTCGGCGGACTCTCAGGTGCCGCAATAAAACCGGTCGGCGTGCGCGCCGTCTACGACCTGAAGAATGTCCTTTCGATACCGATAGTCGGCGTCGGCGGAATTTACAATTACAGAGATGCCCTCGAATACATAATGGCCGGGGCATCGGCATTCCAGATGGGGACCGCGGTCATAAACAGAGGTCCCGGTGTCTTCAACACCGTGTGCAAGGGCCTGTCCAGGTTCATGGAACGTTACGGATATCAGACAATCGAGAGTATGGTAGGGATCGCCCATGAGTGAAGTCGTAATGGTCAAGGATAACATAAAGAACAACAGCTGCACGAACACGATCAGATTCTCGTGGGACGCAGATGCCGTGCCGGGACAGTTCGTCATGGTCTGGGTACCCGGGATGGAAGAGATCCCGCTGTCGCTCTCGTCCGTAAAGAGCGAAAAGAGCGTAACATTCAAGATCATAGGGAAGGACACGGAAAGACTCTCCCAGCTGAACGCCGGAGAGAGGATGCACATCAGAGGGCCGTTCGGCAACGGATATGCTCTGGATCCGAACGACAACCAGAAGAAGATACTCCTGGTCGGCGGCGGCATCGGCATAGCTCCGCTCATCCCGATCATGAAATGCAAATCCGTGGACGCCGTACTCGCAGCGAAGGACAAGGACGAAGTGGAATCATACGTCACGACGGCCAAGAACTTCTGCATGAAATATTGGGTGGCAACGGACGACGGAAGCCTCGGATTCAAAGGGAACGCTGTGGACCTTGTCAAGAAGGTTCTCAAAGAGGCGAAGTACGACGAGATCATCGCCTGCGGTCCCGAGATCATGCTCACATTCCTGCATCAGTACTGCAACAAGATCCACATGGAACACCAGATGTCGCTGGAAAGATACATGAAATGCGGATGCGGCGCATGCGGATGCTGCATGATCGATGACAAGAGGGTCTGCAAGGACGGCCCGGTGTTCAACGGATACGAGATCGACAAACTGAGCGAATTCGGGCATTCGAAGAGGAATGCCGACGGATCGCTGGTCGTATTCAGGTGAGCATGGCCGTTCCGGAGGATCACATCACTGTCTCGCACGGCAGCCTCATCGTTAATGTACCGCGCAATTTATTCCGCGGACCGAAAGCTGAATTGGTGTCCGATAAGGCGGAGCCGTTCAGAGATATGCTGCGGAAGAGATACCCGTGGCTGAGCGAGAACTCCGTGGACGTGTTCATGAGACGCGCCAGAGAGGAGATGATACGCGTCATCGACGAAGAGACCAACGGACGGACCATCAGCAAAGAGATGGCGTCCGAAGGGAACGTCGACGATGCGATCAAGCACCTTAAAGCACATCTGTCTGAAAGGCCGGACGATGCGGACTCGTGGTATCTTCTGGGAGAGCTGCTCTGCAAGAACGGCAAGACCGAAGAAGGCTACAAGGCAATGAACAAAGGCCGGTCACTCATCGAGAAATAACGCGTTGATCGCGGCCACGACCTCGGGAACGGTCGCTCCCCACGGGACTCTGGCTATGTTGCCTTTGATCTCGTATCCCTCTTTCACCTTGCAGCATTTGACGATCGTCTTCACAGATCCGTCTGCCTCATCAGAAGGGCACACATCGATGAACGGAATATCCTTCCCGTACAGAGATTCGAATATCCTCTTCGATAGATTGCATCCGATGAGCGTCACTTCATGATGCAGTTCCGGGTGATGATCCAGATAGTACACGGGCATATCTGAATGAACGTCGGATACCGCACACGGGAACATTACGGCCTCGGTCCTCACGTCCTTTATCATCGACACCATATCGATGACCTTCTCATCGACGACAACGGGCAGATTAACAAATCCGGACCCCAGGGCCCTCCTCACGAGCACGCCCAGTTTGGACGGCGAAGGCGGAACATTATCTATTACCCTGAGCACCAACGGCTTCACGCCGGCGGTGTAGTTCACATGCGAGAACAAACCGCGGACGACGACGGCCTTCCCGGGGTTGCGATATTGTATCGCGGCCATGGCCGGTATGTTTGTCACGTCCGCTGTCGGATCCTCCACGAAGACGGTATCCTTCGGCAGAGCAACTATCCTGTATGATTCTACCCTGCGGAAAAGTTCCACCCCGGGTTCTTTGGAGATCTCTACGATAGCGTATTCGTCGCCGTTGCGAAGAACAACGCTGTCAGCCTTAGTGTAGGCTGTCCAATCGGACATCAGCGAATCGATATTCTCCTCGGTCAGATCGACATCGACGTCGGTTACCGAGACCTCCTTGCAGTGCATGGTGGTACATGTGCGATTCCATGTAAAAACCATTGTCCTCGCGATACAACAAGGTTGAAATATATTGATACAATAGGACTTCCAGAAGTCGGAATAGCACAGCGGCCATGCAGGGGACTGCAGATCCTCAGATGGGAGTTCAACTCTCCCTTCCGACTCCAACTTTTCCTTATATCGACTCGAACAGCGAGAGCTATGGCACATTACAATAGATGATCTGAATTGCTATCTGTTATGACAAATTGATACTGATTGTCAATTGATTAAAAAAAATAAGTGCCAGAGCCGTAATGCTCTGAACACCGGGTAGTTTTAGCGGACAGAAATTCCGTAACCGACGATCATTTACTCACAACATTGCTCGGAATACCGCCCCAGACCACTGAACATCCCTGAGCTGTTGTTCCCACAGGCACCTGAAACACAATGACCTGTGTCACTGAATGCCCTGGCAATACGGTAACGAGATTGTATGGATTGGGGCCACTGTACGAGTACGTGTCAAAATCGTGGCTGTATTTCATACCATTCGCTTTCAATCCCCAATATAATGCATTAAAGCTAATCCCGTCGCTATAATCATTATTCTTTAGCGTTATTGTCGCTATCGCATAAACATACCCATCGTCCGGTGTTCCCACACCATAAGAAACAGGTATGCTTGAGGAAGTCTTCACACTGTACGTATAGCTACCATACTCGTGAGAAGCGGCATTGCCTACTATAGCCGCTCCCGCTATCACTATGACTACGATGACAGCTATTATCCCGATAATCACCTTAGATTTTTTCTCCATTTAACATCATTTGTTACTACCTGTGATTTCAATATAAGAAAAGGGCACATGTTTTACGATTCTGTCGACAAGATCGATTAGATGAGAACCGCTACGAAGATTATTTGTCTCGGCTACTGCTCTTTAGCATAACTCTTTATAAAGATGACAACGACAGAATAGCTCCATGTGTTATTTTCAGTCGAATATGGATACCTCATCGCGGGGGTGCCCCTGTTCGACTTTAATAAAATTCATAATAATTTGCTGGGTGAATGACGAGGGACGTAATGTCCCTCGTCTCGAATACGATTCGTTCGACGGATCTTCGATGCTCACTGCTTTTTGGCATAGACTGCGACCGCGAATACGGCCACGACCAAAGCAACAGCCAGACCAACTGCGATGAATACCGGTACATTATCGTTGCTGTCGTTCTTCTCAATATCCGTCGTGAAAGCCTTGATACGCAGGTTGCTCGTTCCGTCCGAACTTAGATCCTCCCATTCAGATCCGTTCGCACTGATAAGACTCTGCCCAGATGATGCCCGGGTCACCGAAATCCCCCATGAGCCTTCGGACATGGAGGCATCCATGATGCGTACGCTAGTATCCACAGGCATGTACACATCTTCTGAGGCAGTGAGCTTGATAACAACAGCGAACACATCGCCTTTGTTCAGCTTAACGGATTGATCCAACGTGACAGTATGATATCCGGAATATATCTGAACTCCCGACTGCGGCATTCCGAACATCGCAGTACCAGTCGTCGGATCCTTAGGGTCGGCAGGGTTGAGATAGATCTGTATCTCGTATCCCACGTTGATGTTGTCCATATTGTAAAATGACACGGCTTTGAGATCCTCGTCCCCTGCTGCGGTGAATAGGTTCGCCATATATCCCGTTGTACCGCGCGTAACATTCTGACATGTCGACCATCCGCCGTCATATTGGTAGTTGTTATCATATGTCGACGAAGGCTCTGCGTTGAATGACGTCATCATATCGTTACCGACATTGTAATACGAAATCCAGTTACATCCGTCGCTGCTGGTACACTTAGATGTAGTACCCCAGGAATTCTTTATGAGCCAAGCTCCGTTCCCTGGAGGAGTATCTTTGAAATTCTCGGCAGGATAATCGTCATCATAACCTATCAGGGTCACCTCGTGATTGGAAAGAATGTCCCCAGCGTTGTAGTAGTAGGTGGTGGTATGTGTCCCGTCACCGTTATCGATCATGTTAAATGAATTCCAATCAACATAAAAACTGAATACCAACGAATCCCCTCCATTGAGTATCGTTTTTATCGTGTTGGTATCTTCTGGGTTCACCCATGCAACGTCCGTAACGGTATATGATGAACTGTCGTATTCTCTATCGGAGATATCCAGATCCTTCTGACTTATCCACTCGTATGGGAATTCCGATTCGAGCGCCGCCCCCGCCCACTTCGCAAGTTCGATGCCGGAATGAACTCCGTTGGATCCGCAATTCCTAAAATTGTATTCTGCAAGTACGGTATCGCCATCAAGACCGCCGAGAGGATCGGAGGTTGTATTGACGGAAAAGTAGGCCATATGAAGTTCCGAAAGATCGATGCTGTTGTCGGCATATCCCTTATTGATAAGGCTCGTCTCCATGCATGATATCGCTGCAAAGGCCCAACAAGTGCCGTTTGAGCCCTGATTCTTCACACTGGTTACCAGACCCTGGTCGCGGAGATCGAGACTCGAGGGGAATTCGTCGGATCCGCCGACGATCTGCGCTACGTTAGCGTTCATATCATCCTTAGGGTAGATATCACCTGCAGCAGTCGTTGGCGCGACCGATATAAGTAAAATCCCTACGATGGCAATGACAATCAGAACTGAGAAAACCTTCTTGGCACCATTCATTGAACATACCAGCCCATTCACTATAACACCTGAATCTGGGTATATAACAGCGAGCCTATCGGGATCGTAATAACGGATTTCATCGATAACAACGAAGAGTCGGTTTGTGAATTAAAAAAAATATGGAAAGAGTTTGGGCCCTTTCAAAGAGGTTCTTCATATACCATGGCCGAGAAATTCGACCTTCTACCAAACTTATTTAAATACCCTATAAATACGGACATAAAGGTGAATTGATGGCTAAAATGAACATCGAGAATGTTGTCGCTTCTACATCGCTCGGACAGGAACTCGACCTGCACTCAATAGAGGAGGCATTGGATGGGGCAGAATACAATCCCCAACAGTTCCCCGGTCTCGTATACAGACTCAAAGAGCCCAAGACCGCGACCCTGCTTTTCAGGAGCGGTAAGGTAGTCTGTACCGGAGCAAAAAGTCTCGACGACGTGAAGGTCGCTATCAACAAGGTCAAACAAGACCTCAAGAAGGCGAACATCTTTATCAGCATCGAGCCAAAGATCGAGGTTCAGAACATCGTCGCTTCATCCGATCTGGAACAGGAGATCAATCTCAACACCGTGGCCATCACATTGGGTCTCGAAAAAGTAGAATACGAACCCGAGCAGTTCCCCGGTCTCGTATACAGGCTCGACGACCCGAAGGTTGTCGTCCTTCTTTTCGGATCCGGAAAGATGGTATGCACTGGAGCCAAAGTGCCAGAGGATGTCGTCCGCGCAGTTCAGAAGATCGCATCCGAACTCAGATCCGCAAGTCTGATGTCATAATCCTATTCTATGCCGCCCCAATCGGGGCGGCCCTTATTTTCAACAATTCTTAATACGACCGAACCGATAATCCGGACATGGTATTCGACAGCATCCTCGATTCCGTCGGCAATACACCGATCGTCAAACTCAACAAACTGACCAAAGGAATGAGATCCAAAGTCTATGTGAAGATCGAAGGGAAGAATCCCGGCGGATCGATAAAGGACAGAGCTGCCCTGTCGATGATAGATGATGCCGAGACCAGCGGAAAACTCAAGCCGAACGGGACGATAATCGAACCGACCTCCGGGAACACAGGTATCGGTCTGGCCATGGTGGCCGCCGTACGCGGATACAAGGCTGTGATAGTCATGCCGGATACGATGAGCAAGGAGCGCATCAGTCTTATGAAGGCCTACGGGGCAGATGTGGTATTGACCCCGGGAAAGGACGGCATGGCCGGAGCAGTAAAAAAGGCCGAGGAGATCGCCAAGGATACCGGGGGGTTCATCCCCCAGCAATTCGACAATCCCGCTAACCCACTGGCACATTATGTGGGAACTGCGAAGGAGATCCTCGAAGAACTCCCCGATGTCGATTACGTCGTCGCCGGGATCGGTACCGGAGGTACGATCTCCGGGATCGGACACGGACTGAAAAAATATTCGTCCAAAGCAAAAGCGATCGGCGTAGAACCGACCGAGAGCCCGTTGATCACGATGGGAAAGGCCGGTCCGCACAAGATACAGGGCATCGGAGCCAACTTCATCCCGAAGAATTACGATAAGAACTATGTGGATTCGGTCGTCACGGTGAAGAGTGATGACGCCATAGAGACCACACGCAGACTCGCCCGCGAAGAGGGCATCCTCGCCGGCATATCATCCGGAGCTTCGGTCTCCGCCGCCCTCCGCATCGCATCCGAACAGGAAGGGAAGAAAATCGTAGCTATACTCCCTGACGTCGGGGACAGATATTTAAGTACAGGGATATTCGATTGAGGCACCATGAAGATACTTCCCGAGGACCTCGCCGCCGTGATGGAGTGCGACCCCGCCGTCATCAACGAGGACGACGCGATAAAGTACCACACCGGACTGCATGCCGTATCGATGTACAGGGAGAGCCATGAACTTTGGCTCGCCGGAAGATACGACGAGGCAAGGAAGATCAACTACAAGGCACACGAGCTCACGGGTGCAGATATTCATCCGGGGGCGACGATAGGCCGCAGCTTCTTCATAGATCATGCGACGGGCGTCGTCATCGGAGAGACCAGTATTGTCGGCGACCATGTCATCATGTATCAGGGCGTAACTCTCGGCGGCGTCTCCTTCAACAAGGGAAAGAGACACCCGACGATCGGGAATCACGTCGTTATAGGTGCCGGGGCGATCATCCTCGGAGATATCACCATAGGCAACAATGTGCGTATAGGCGCGGGATCTGTGGTCCTGAAGGATATACCTGACGACTGCACGGTGGTCGGCGTCCCGGGCGAGGTCGTTAAACATAAGGGTGTCAGGACAGAGACGGAACTCAAACATAACGATCTTCCGGACCCCATCAAGGATGAGATCCGGGGTCTTATGTCAGAATTGAGAACTCTCAGAGAACGCGTGGACGAACTCGAGAAAGAGAAACGCAAGTGATTCACTTTCTGAACATAGAACCGAACTTCGATATCAGACCGGTTTTTGGCTTATTGGCCTTCATGGTATGTCTGATCTCCTCTTTGACACGGATCCTTTCCTTCAGGTCGACGATCCTGACCATGTTCCCGCCTTCCGTGTAGTTTATATCGGAATCCTTGACCATCACGCGCTCCAGTCCGGACGGAGAACGAACCCTCACATTCCCTGTTGAACCCACGAATGGTGTTTCTCCGACAGAGATCAATATGCCGATCTCGATCGACCCTATATCCGATTGCTCGAACGCCCTGTCCAATATGTCGCCGACGGCCATGATCGACATACGGCCGATCTTCGAACTGGCGAAGGCCCCTGTGCCTATGATATTTATGAATCCGAAGGACGCATCGTCTATCTCGCAGAATCTGAAGGACCCTTTCTTCGCCATCGACGCATCGGCATCTATGTACTTTATCTTCGATCCGCTGAACGCATATTCGCCGATCGATGCGACGACACCTCTGCCGGCAGAGTCGATGATCAATTCATCTATCTTTGTCTTCTCGAAAGCATAAGTGTCTATGAGCAGCATCGATGACGGTATGTACACTTTTCCGAACTCGCAACCGGAGAACGTCCCTGTGAAAATGTATCTCACGCCGTCGGGTATCAGCGCATCTCTCTTTCCGTTGACGTAACCAAGATAAGCGCATACCATGTTGTCCACGATCAGCATATCTCTGCCGTCACAAAGATCTACCAGTTTCTGTTTCTGATCTTCGGTACTTGCCAAGGACCAGGCTTGTCTTAAGCTTTGGTTGATCTTCTTGGCCATCTGATTGGCTATATCGCCGGTGTGGCCCTTCCCCCCTTGAGAGATGCGAATTTGTTAAAATCATCCTTTACGCCGTCATACCAGTATTCGAATCTGTCTATCCGCAGATCCATTCCGTATTTCTTCTCGATCCATGTATAATCCTCATCTGTGGCCATAGACTCCAGGCACAGCATTATCGCCCTTGCCGTTTTATCCGAAGCACATTCGTATATGGTCCTGTCCGGATTGTTGCATAGAAATACCTTGAGTCTGGCGGCCATCGCCATCAGATTGTATGCATTGATGCACTCTGCTATCTGATACTTGTCCAAGGCCTCTGGATAACGGCCGGAATTCAGCAGTGCGTCTCCCTCTTCCATCAGCGCATCTACCTTTTCATCCGTAGTTTTGGCATTGTCTGAAATGATCCCAATGGCCTTCTGACGCGGTACGTTGACATCGAATTTGACATAGGTGAAACCGCAATAGGGGCACCTGCCTAGCCTCGTAGCGTCATCGTAGCGTATCTCGCCAATACCACATCCCCTGCAGCGTGCCATTTGGATTCACTC
>CAZXIY010000026.1:0-16695 GCA_964640935.1 uncultured Methanomassiliicoccales archaeon | reverse complement strand
GTGCGGGGGAGGGGATTCGAACCCCTGAACCCCTGCGGGACAGAATTTCTTACCCAAAGGAGTCTTAAGTCCTGCGCCTTTGGCCAACTCGGCTACCCCCGCGCAGGGTGCAGATTGTTCTCTTAGTCTTAAAATATACTATCGGTGTGTCAATGATAATATAGATACGACACGGTTATGCACTCATGTCCTACAGGATCCCGAGCGACGACCGTCTGGCTGAGGCCATTTTCGTGGTCATGTATAGGAACCAGCAGGTCGTATCCCAATCGGAGATGGCCTCTATGGTCAAGAAGGAGTTGGACCGCGACGGGGAGGACTACCGCGTGAGCGGCAGCCGTATAAGGCGTCTCGCAGTGAACAGGGATATGCTGCAGCTGGTCATAGATTACAATGAATCGTCCAAGACTGAACTTCCGGATGAATGCCCGGTGTGCAGGAACAGGATGTCCCCGGTGATGAACAGGACATTGGACGGCGGGACGATCGAGGTCCTCCGGAAATGCACAGTATGTCCGTACTCTGTGGGGACCAAGATTCACATGCCGGGAAGATACACGTTCATTCGCAAGAAAAGGTGATATCTTGGGCAAGATGGATATCATGGACAGGACGGAACTTCTCGGCAGGGCCTCTGCGCTTCTTTCCGAGGCCGCGGACCTGATCGACGAGGCGACCGATGCGACGGATCTGCATTCGAGGGGAGCCGAACTGTCCGAGAGGATAAGGGCGATATCGTCATCCAACAAGGATGCGAGCGTATTGAATCTGAGGCGCGATATGGAATATTCCTCGGAAGAACATCCCGGGTGGACGCGTCCGTTCGCATCCGTGAAGAATGTAGACAGAAAGGATATATGATTACGGCGGATTAAGAGGGGCAGGCGGAGGATCTCAATGAAGAACTGGGAGTTTGGGAAGGTCAACGGGACCAAGATTGCGATCGATGACAGGCTTTCGGATATGATGGGCCTTGTCGATGGCGGATATGTCTACAGCACGCTGTTCGAGTATGTGGACAAAGGGCCCAAGAGGTACGAGATGATATTATCCATGTACCCTCAGGAGAACTACCGCACCCTCACGAATATAACGATGTACATGCAGGACGTCCCCGGGGCCAGCGCTCAGGCGGCAAGGTTCCTGGCCGGCAGAGGCATAAACATATTGAATTCCATATCACTGGACGGGATCTCCGACACGATAATCATATGGAAGATGCTGGTGGATCTCAGCTTCGTCGGAGAGATGGACATCCTTAAGGAGAAGTTCGAGGAGCTTAAAGCAGCGGACGATCCTTCCGTATCGCTTCTGAATCACATCGATATCAAACCGGCCGATATAGGACGTGTGTTCCGTACGGAGCCGGCAAAGAACAAGAACGAGGTAAGACGCGGGGCCCCCACAACTCTGAAAGGCGGGGTGTATGATTTCTCCGCAGAATACGGGGATATACTCAGGGATACCGACGGCGGCAACGTACTGATAGTCGCTGATTTCGCATCATGGCTCATCTCCATCACGTTCTTCAAGGAGAAGACCAAGCTCGTGAAGATGGCCATCGACATACCGGACTGCCCCGGGTCGATAATACAGGTCCTTGATTGGCTGGCCGCGACCAATGTCAATCTCATCTCGGTATTCAGCAAGATCAAGATATGCTACCAGGTGATGTCGCTGGAGCTTGTCGCCGATTTCGGCGGATGCAAGATGTCCGTAGCGGATATGAGGAAAGAGCTCCCCAAGGCATTGGATAAGATGAACGGTGTCTTCGAACTCAAGACATACGAAGAGTTCAACTGATGATATGAACAGAGAGAAGATCAAGGCTGCATACGATGTCGGCGACAGCGACCTCGATACCGTCCTCGATACACGCCAGGACATCGATGCAGAGTGTCTTCTTTCGATGTCCGCCAAAGGTTCTGACGGCATAGTCTCCATAGCCAAGAGGTCTGTTTCCGATGCAATCGCCAAGTTCGGCGGCGGTACAGTTCTGTCGTATCCGGAGACGGGATACGGTCTTCCCCTCATCTATGCGTGGAAAGGCATCGAGACGTTGGATCTGGATGCGGCCGCGGAGTTCCTGAACGGTCTGAAGCATGCTTCCGCATCGTCCATCGACGACGGCCTCGCCGCAGGCGAGAACGCCATGTATGCGGCGGAGATAATCGAGGCCGTGAAATATCTCTACGGCCGCGGATCGGGATTCATACCGGACCGTGTGCTCAGATCGCTCGGGCTCAGTTTCGTGGACGAGACGATACCCGGGGCGGTCGTTCTTCTGGGCGGACATGTGAGTTCCACCGAACTCCGCTGCATGGTCGGCAGCATACAGTCCAAGGGCATGGTGATAATCGCATCCGGCGACTATCCGTCGCTCATGGCAGGCAATGATGTCGCCACAGGGTTCGACAGGATGGTCTATCCCGTAGGGATGTTCACCGGAACGGTCCATGCTTTGAATTTCGCTGTCAGAGCTGCGTTGACGTTCGGTAACGTGGCATCAGGCGATGCGGAGAGGATCGCAGGATATCTGTCCAAACGTCCGAAGGTCTTCGTCATACAGACCGGTCCGCTTAGCTGCCTGGATGCGGCATTTGCATTCGCTGCCCTCAAGCACAGCGCGTGCATAGTGACCGATCAGCACCTTCCGGAGATACCGGGTGCTGTGAAGGTATGCAGGGATCATATCGATATGGTCCAGGCCGGCATAGAGGAGCGCGGCATAATCGTGAAACTCGCCCCGATAGACCTTCCCGTGGGATACGGTCCTGCGTTCGAAGGGGAGATAATCAGGAAGCCGGACACATATATCGAGGCCGGCGGATCAAGGAGCCAGGCATTCGAGCTTCTGATATCCAGGGACGAGAACTCGGTCGAGGACGGGAAGACATCGATCATCGGGAACGAGATCGATTCCTTCGAGAGCGGCTCTGTCATCCCGTTCGCCATGATCGTCGAAGTATACGGAAAGGATATGCATGACGATCTCGAGCCTGTCATGGAGCGCCGTTTCCACAGTTCGATCAACTTCGCCGAAGGCGTATGGCACGCGGGTCAGAGGGACACCGACTGGATACGCATAAGCAAGAAGGCGAAGGAGAGAGGATTCAAATTCATCGATATAGCCCGCATACTCGTTCACAAGCTGAAGGAGGAGTTCGGGAAGATCGTCACAAGGGTGCAGGCGACGGTCATAACCGATGCCGAGGAGATCGCAAGGCGTCTCCCCGAGGCCCTTTCGGTATACGAGACAAGGGACGAGCGCATGCGCGGACTGAAGGACGATCTCGTGGATGAATTCTACACATGCACCATGTGCCAGTCTTTTGCCCCATCCCACACATGCGTCATATCTCCGGAGAGGATCGGTCTCTGCGGTGCCATCAATTGGCTGGATGCCAAGGCGAGCAGCGAAGTATCACCCAACGGGCCGAACAGACCCCTGAAGAAAGGTGTCGCCGTCGATATACAAAAAGGAGAATGGGAAGGGATCGACGATATGATATCATCGTCCACTGCGGGAAGCATAGACAGGATCTGCATGTACAGTCTGATGGATTCGCCGATGACGTCCTGCGGATGTTTCGAGGTCATAGTCGCCATGACGGTGGATATGCAGTCGGTCATTCTCGTCGACCGCGATTATCCCGGTATGACGCCGATAGGGATGAAGTTCTCGACACTTGCCGGTTCGATCGGCGGTGGCAGGCAGACGCCCGGTTTCATGGGGATCGGAAAAAGATATATCACAAGCGACAAGTTCATCGCCGCTGAAGGCGGCATAGCGCGGATATCTTGGATGCCGAAGCATCTCAAGGATATGATCCGCACGGATTTCGATAAAAGAAGCGAGGCCATCGGCATACCCGGACTCATGGACAAGATAGCCGATGAGACCGTCACGGACGATGCGGACGGGCTGATGGCGTGGATGTCCGAGAAGGACCATCCCGCATTGCACATGGATCCATTACTGTAAGAGGTTCATCAGATGACAGAAATACCTTCGGTCAAGGAAAAATACGGCGGTACGATAGGCGAGGTATCCCTCGGAAAAGGCGATTATGTAGCGGGAGGAGCGACGGGTATGCCGTTCCTGTCCTTCGAGAACGCACAGAAGAGGAGGCCGATGATAGCCGGCGAGGTGCTGGACGATCTGACCGATTATCCCGAGCTTGCGGCATCTATGTTCGACGGGCGTCAGAAGGACCCCGTGGAATGGGCGATCATGTGGAAATCCATCGGAGCGGATATGATATGCATACGTCTTCTGAGCACCGATCCGGATAAAGGCAACGTGTCCGCGGAGGATGCGGCGGCCTTGGTCAAGAAGATATCTGACAAGACATCCCTGCCGATGATAGTCTACGGCAGCGGCAATGCCGAGAAGGATGCACAGGTCCTTGCAGCAGTAAGCGATGCTGTGAAGGACAGCAGGCTCATCCTTGCCAAGGTCGACGAGAACGGCTACAAGAAATTGTCTACCGCTGCCATGGCGAACGGACACGCAGTGCTGGCGTTCTCCAATCTCGACATAAACCTGGCGAAGCAGATGAACATCCTTCTTTCGGATTTCGGTGTCGACAGGAAGGACGTGCTCATGGACCCGCTCATGGCCTCGCTGGGGATGGGGCTCGATTATTCATATTCAGTCAACGAGCGTATCAGGCTCGCCGCTCTCGGCGGGGACAAGATGCTCCAATCACCGATGGTCTGCGACTGCACTCCCGCATGGAGCGTCAACGATGCTACCAGCGAGGACGACCCGTCCGTCGGGGATCCTATGCACAGGGTGATCTGGTGGGAGGCCATGACGGCCCTCGCCGCGATGATGTCCGGGGCGGACATAGTCATAATGCGTTCGCCGGGGGCGGCGGACATGGTAAAAGTGTACGCCGCAGAGCTCACGGAGGTGCTGTGATGCCGACGGCCATAGAATATTTCAAATTGCTTCCGAAGACAAACTGCAAGGAATGCGGACAGCCAACATGTCTCGCGTTCGCTATGCTCCTTGCGAATCAGAAGGCTAAGATCGACAGCTGTCCGCACGTCAGCGACAGCGCCAAATCGGCTCTCAGCGAGGCGTCGGCACCGCCGGTCACGACGATGACCGTCGGCACGAAGGTCGACCACGTAGATATGGGCGGAGAGACAGTCCTCTACCGCCACGAACGCCGTTTCGTCAACCAGACAGCCTATGCCCTGACGGTATCAGATCTTCTGGATGCGGAAGGTATCGCTGGCAGGATCGCAGAGATCGGCAAACTCAGTTTCGAACGCGTCGGTCTCGTATTCAGGGTGGACATGATGTCCGTCAGGAACGATTCCGGGGATGCGGACAGATTCGTCGAGGCCGTTTCTGCCGTCATGAAAGCCTGGACGCATCCGTTCATTTTGGAATCCCGCGATCCCGGGGCCATAGAAAAGGCGTTGTCGGTATGTGCCGGCCGCAGACCGCTCATATGCTCTGCGGACAGTTCGAACATCGACGCGATGTGTTCTATCGCAAAGAAGAGCAGCTGCCCCCTCGCGATATCGGCCGAGAACACGGAAGATGCTCTCATCCTTTCCGAAAGATCTAAATCGCTCGGGATGACGGATATAATACTGGATCTCGGATCTAAGAATCTCAAGGAATGCGTCGAGAGGCAGACCGTCGCAAGACGCAGTGCCATCAAGAAGAAGTTCAAGCCCTTCGGATATCCGCTGATGAACCGCGTAGGCTCCGGAGAGTACGCAGTCGCGATGGCCGCCGTATCGACCATGAAATACGGAAGTCTCGTAGTATTCGACGATCTGAAGAACTACGAAGCACTGCCTCTGTTCACCCTCAGGCAGAACATATACACCGATCCGCAGGTACCGATACAGGTCAAGCAGGGTCTGTATCCCATCAACAACCCCGGGGAACACTCTCCGATAATGTTCACGACGAACTTCTCTCTGACATACTTCACTGTCCGTGCGGATGTCGAGAAATCTAAGGTGCCGGTATGGCTCCAGATAGTGAATACGGAAGGCCTGTCGGTCCTTACTGCATACGCGGCGGGGAAGTTCGATCCGGAACATGTATCGGCGGCGTTCGAAGAATCGGGCGTTCTCTCGAAGAGCGACGGCGTAGTAATACTGCCGGGGCTGGTATCGAGGATGTCCGGAAAGCTTCAGGAGGCCATCGGCAGAAAGGTCGTGGTCGGAACGACGGAATCGAAGAACATACCGAAGCATCTCAGAGAGATCACTTCGTGATGAGATCCACCAGGGCCGATACGGCCTTCCCGGAGACGGTATCGTCCGGAAGATCCAGGAAGTCGCCTTCCATTGCGGCCTTCGAGATGTAGTCGTCGTGCGGTACCACGAACACCTCGTCCATGCCGGCGGATTCTGCCTCGTCGATCAATGCTTTGGGCAGATCGCCGAACGTGTTGTTGATCACGAGGATCCTCTTCTTGGTGGAGATCTTGACCTCGTCTGCAAGATGCGACAGGCGGGCGGCGGTGCGGATACCGGTCTTCGTCGGATCGGACACGAAGACGATGACATCCGAGTTCGGAAGGACGCGTCTCGACATATGCTCCATCCCCGCCTCGTTGTCTATAACGGTGTACTTGTAGGACGGTATCAGATCCCTGAAGCAGTTCTTCAGCACGTCGTTGGTGAAGCAGTAGCAGCCCTCTCCTTCGGGTCTGCCCATGACGAGAAGGTCTATGCGGTCCGTCTCCGTCATTATCTGACGGATGTGGGTCGTTATGTAATCCTGTTTGCTGATGCCTGCCGGCACGATCTCCGGATCGGCGACTATGTCATTCCTCAGTCCGCCGATGGTGCCGGTGACCTCTATACCAAGCTTGTCGCAGAGATTTGAGTTCGGGTCCGCATCGACGGCAAGAACGACATCCTTCCTGGAAAGGCGTCTTATCACCTGAGATGATATCGTGCTCTTTCCAACGCCGCCTTTGCCGGCGAAAGCGATGATCATTGGAATTCGTACCTCTTCTTCATTTCAAGAGACGTGTCCCTCAGAAGAGCAAGGGCCTTCGTGAAGTTCTCCTGCGACAATCCGCTCAATCCGCACTGCGGCGTGAGGAGCGAATGCTTCGCAAGTCTCTTCCTGTCTATTCCTTTTCCTTCTATCTTGTCGAATATGCCCTCGAGCTTCTCGGCAAGCGACCATGCAGTCTCGCTTCTGACCGTCGCATCGGTGTTCGGTACGATCCCCCATGCGATGCTGCCGCCCTTGCGCAGGAACTCCGAAAGTTCTTCGGGGTACATAGCGAGATTCTCGCCGTATTGGTATGCGTCTATGCTGAGGATGTCGATGTTCGCCTTCAGTAGCATCCCCCAATTAGTATTCCCGCAGCAGTGCAGTCCTCTGAAGCAGTCGACGCCGTCCAAAGATTCGTTCAGATACTTCAGGGCGTCATCGTCGGAGATCGACGCGAACGGGGTGCCCAACATTGATGCCGACGGCTCGTCGAAGAATATTATCACGTTGTCGTTCTTCATGGACAGGCGTCTGGCCTGCCATTTTGCGCTCATGTTTACCGTTTTCCTTACGATCTCGCAATACGCCTCGTCGTAGATCACCGGGCGTCCTTCCTTGTCGAGGATCTGAAGTCCTTCGCTTATAGGTCCGGTGACCTGTCCCTTCACGGCCGTGAATGCGGACACATCATGTTCCAGCATCTCATAGAATCCGGAATAGACGCTCGTGGGGTAAACGAAATAATCGACATCGTCGGAAAGTATCGCGTTGTAGACCTCGGTGGGATCGTAATCGTTCAGATCTACGACCGCTTTGTCCCCTTCTATCTTCAATCCCGGTAGGTGTATGCCGGTCTGGACGTACATGCTCTCTTGATATCCCCTTTGTGTGAGTTGAGGCCATGCAGGGCAAGAGACCGCTCCAGCGACGATCCCGTTGACTGCCTCCTTAGAATTAGTGAAAGGCACTGAACCGATCAGTGTCGTGGCGAATTTCCAATCCATCGAGGCTGGATTGTAGTGCTATATTAAAACCCAATTGAAACGAACTGCGTCTTGTCCGTGTGCGGGAGGAACTGGGCTGACATGTATTCGTCAAAGAATATCGGTTCGGAACTGAGGTCGACGTATGTCATCTTTCCGAATGCGGAATCGATACGGTTCCTGAACGATCCGGATATCAGCGCATCCTCCGCTCCGGCCAATGATGCATTCCCAAGATAGTCATACTTGGAGCGTTCCACATCCGGGAACAGGCCGATGGTTATCGCCGATTCGAGATTGATGAAGTTGCCGAATCCTCCTGCGATGTATATCTTGGACAGGTCGGAGAATCCGATGCCGAGCTTGCGGACCATCGTTCTTGACGCCGAATAGATCGCGGCCTTGGTCATTATGATGTTATTTATCTCATCCTGGGTTATGACGATGCCATCCGTCACGGTGAATACGCCGTCATCGGATCCGGAGGCCTCTGTCAGATTCCCGCGTCTGTCGATCAGACCGTTCCTGAACATCTGTGCCACGAGATCTATTATCCCGGATCCGCAGATCCCTTTCGGCGGAAGTCCGCCTATCGTCGTGTAATCTATTTTTCCGCCACTTATCCTGACACTGTCTATCGCCCCGGGTTTGGCGAGCATCCCGGATCTCATCTGCCCTCCTTCGAAGGCCGGGCCGGCCGATGACGAGCACGTCAGCATCATATCTTTATTTCCGAGGGCGACCTCTCCGTTAGTACCAACGTCTATCAGAAGTGCCAGTTCGTCATTTCTATCCATTCCCGAGTAAACGATATCGCTGGTTATATCCCCGCCGACGTATGACGAGATGCACGGCATGCATACGACGGCTGCGTCGCGGTTGATATGCAATCCCGTCTTTTGTCCGATGGTCTCTGCCTTTTTGAATACCGGCTCGAATGGAGGCAGCCTTATCGGCGACGGATCGACGTTCATGAAAAGGTGCGTCATCGCGGTGTTCCCCGAGATGACGACATGCCTGATGTCCCCTTCTTCACCCGAATGCGGGAACGGGTCTATCAGATCGTTTATCGAATCGATGACCAGCCTGTTCAATTCTGCAGGGCCGTTATCGCAGGCGTATTCGATCCTGGAGAGGACATCCTCTCCGATGTCGCGCTGACGATTTATCCCAGCATCCCTGTAGACGCTGCTGCCGTCGGTCATATTCAGGATGTCAACGGCTACCGTGGTCGTTCCTATGTCGACGGCCAGACCGTATCCGGTCGACGGTGCGTCAGGATGTTCAATCGATGAATGGCGGCTGTCGGATGAAGCGACGACATCGGAATCGTCGCCGGACGGAACTGTCACTGTGATATCGTGTTCGACGGCCGTCCTGCAGGCCAACACATTGCGTTTGTGCCCGTCATCGATTGTGACGACGCATCTGCCGCATCTTCCCTTTCCGCCGCACGGCAACGCGATCCTGACGGAAGCGATCCTTGCAGCCTCGGATATCGTTGTACCGGCCGGGACATTCGCTGTCCTCCCGTCCGGAAGAAAGGTGATGAGGCACATGTCCCGTCGTATCGTCGGATACGTTTAAAAATGTGTCAGAGGGAGGCGTATGCCACCGTGGCGACAGTAAGTACGATCAGGATGACGAAGAATAACAGTGCCAGGATCTTATAGCGTTTTGCAGATGCGATGTCATCGGTATCGTTCTCGTCCGCGGGATGGATATCCTTTCTTCTGAAATAGTCAGTTATAGCGATGTCGTTCATGTGCAGCGTCATCATGGCAAGGCCTTTGGATCTGACGCCCCTGCTCCTGGCATCGTAGCCGATATACGTGAGTGCGGTAAGCAGGTCGATCACGGCCCATATCATCACGGCCGCAACCATCACAGGCAGATAGTCCATGTTTCACCGTAAGCCGTGCACGATAAAATAGGCATGCCCCAGGTCGTTGCGTAACCGATTAATCCAACATGTGCGATTGGGGGTGCATGAAGATTGTCGGATTCATCAGGACTACATTGTTGGATTGGGACGGGATGGTCGCATGCACGATCTATCTTGCCGGGTGCGACTTCAGATGCCCGTATTGCCACAACAAGAGCATAGTGTTGGATCCCGACGGAGCGGAAGAGCTGGATGATGTCAAGATAATCAACTATATTATCGAGAATTCGGACTTCCTTGACGGGGCGGTCATATCCGGAGGAGAGCCGACGCTCAACAAGGATCTCCCGATATTGATAAAGAAGCTCAGGAGCTTCGGTCTCAAGATCAAGCTCGATACCAACGGATATCACCCGGATGTTCTCGACGATCTCATCGGAGCAGGGCTCATCGACAAGGTCGCTATGGATCTGAAGGCTCCGCTGACCAAGGAGAGATACAGTTCTGTCGCCGGAAGGGACATCGATCCTGACGTTCTCAGACGTAGCATCAAGATAATCATGGAATCCGGCATTGATTACGAATTCAGGACGACCGCATCGCCGATACTGATAAAACCGGAGGACATCGAGGATATGTGCAAGGAGATACGCGGTGCGAAATGCTATGCGATACAGCAGTTCAGGCCGAAGACGTGTCTAGATGACAGACTCGAGGCCATAGATCCGTACAAGGATTCCGTCATACTCTCGATGGCCGAGACGGCCAAGAAGTACGTGAAGAATGTAAAAGTAAGGGGTTTGTGAGATCGGATCACTGCGTGAAGTATCCGACGAAGGCCTTCGAGGCCGACCCGATGTTCCTGCTGGGGTCGTTTATGAAAGCTTCCTCTGCATCCGTCTCGTTCACGAACTTCTCGGCGATCTTCTCGTCCTTCGTGATTATCCCAACAGAGAGGCCGTATTCCGAGCAGTTGATCAGGTCGATCGCCTGGTCCACGTCCTCCGCGGTCTGGATCGTGAGTATGGGCAGGGTGCTGTCGATGTTGTTCAGATCGTGGTCCTCGTCGAGACCCATGACTATGGCGGGCATGACGTAGAATCCGTTCTCCGTGAGCTCTCCTTTGATCCTCTTCCCTCCGAAGACTATGCTGTCCTTCACGAGGCCAACGGTCTCTACGAAGTCATCAAGCTTCTCTTCGGAGATGATCGGGCCGGTGAATGTGCCGAGCTCGGCCGGATCGGATACGATCATGTTCTTGGCTTCGGCGACGAGAGCGTCCACGAAGGATTTCTGGTCCTCTGCGAGGACAACGACCTTCGAACAGGAGTCGAGGCGCTGTCCGCTGAAGGAGAACGCCGACCTGAGGACCGTCTTGGCAGCATTCTTCATGCTGGACGGTTTGTAGACGAAGATCGGGTTCATCCCTTTGATCTCATTTATGAATTTCAGATCGTCGTTGGCCTGGAGGAACATGAGGTTCTCCAGTCTCTCTCCCGATCCCGAGGCGACTATGCCGACGATATCGAGGTTGTTAGCGAGTGCATTGGTGGACTTGTCCCTCTTGTCGACGATCAGGTTCAGGACGCCGTCCGGAAGACCGGCTTCGACGATGATGTCGTAAAGGACGTACGCGGGCATCGGGGCGAACTTGGACGGCATGAGCACGACAGTGTTGCCGGCGAGTATCGCCGCTATCGAATATCCGATGGGAGCGGCAAGTGGCGAGTTGTGCGATGTCAGGACCGCCCAGACGCCTTCCCCTTTGCCGACTCCGGCTTCTATGTCATCGCAGCCTTTTGCGATGATATCGATGAGTCTGTCGACCTCGCCGAGCGACTCCTCCCTGGTCATACCGACGCTGAGAGTGACGATGGCCGCAAGTCTGTATCTCTGCTCCGAGACTTTCTCGAGGACCTTATCGAATATCTCGGTCCTCTTTTCGACGGACGTCTTCGACCAAGAGTCGAATGCCTCTTTGGCGACCTCTACCGCTCTGTCCGTCAGACCTTCCTCGGGAGCTTGGAATCTGCCGAAGATTATGCTGCTGTCCATCGGGCTGGAGACGATGAATTCCTCTCCGGATGCGACCTTCAGGCCTCCTACGAAGCTTGGGTAATCTCTTTTGTCAAGGTGAAGGGCGGCTTCGAATGCCCTGTCGAACAGTTTGTCGTCTTCTGTCCTGTAATCATCCTTAACGGTCATCTTGAGAGCGTCTGCCATAGTACTGCGTATGCGTATGGGTATGAATAACTTTGCGACGGCGGTCTTCGAAGAGAATATTTAGGTTAACCTAAATTTAAATATCATGAATGTTTGGTTACATGCATGGTCGAGGACATGGTGGTCGAACACTGCTCGCCGACGCTTGCGGGTATGAAATGCGGATGCATATTCAGAGTGGATTCCGAACAGAACGCCGTGCGGGAAGAGATCTGCAGGACCGAGACCGAACTCGCCGGGAAAGGGGTGTGTATAATGACCATGGAGGTACAGATAGCGAGAACGCTCGTGTATGTCTATAGGCCGAAGATGATCGCAGAGATGCTCTCCGACGAGAGGAATTCGTCGTTCCTTGCCGAAAGAGGATACGATGTTTCGTCGGCAGATACAGCGGTCGCGTCGCTTGAACAATCGATAGTATCGTCCGGACGTATGCCGCATGAGATAGGTCTCTTCATCGGATATCCGTTCGAGGATGTGTGGGGATTCATCGAGAATGCCGGGCGCTGTTTCAAATGCGTCGGATGCTGGAAGGTTTATGGCGATGAGGAGAAAGCGTCGAAGATGTTCTGCGAGTTCAGAGGATGCAGAGAAGCTTACAGGTCTATGTACAGGACGGGCGTATCCATCGCCAGTCTCACGACGAGTGCGTGACATATTGTTGTTTTGGCATCAGCTCTGCTGTCAATCCGTAATCCGCGTCACTATCAGGCGGGATAATTATATACAAAAAGGGGCTTAGACCGAACCACGGACTCGTGGTCTAGGGGTTATGACGTCGCCTTCACACGGCGGAGGTCGCCGGTTCAAATCCGGCCGGGTCCACCATACTTCAATCCGATCCTTTCAATCGGTTGTTTTTATAATTCATGCCTGGGTCAATGTGCATAACTGGCCGGTGTATGCGTTTGGGCGGATAATTTATCTCTCAGATAGCCGGTGTGGTCGTATGGCGTCTAAAGGCACAGCGACCATGATCAGGGCACTGTCAGACGATACGCGTCTGAAAGCTTTCGAGATATTGGTCGAAGGGGATTCCTCCCTGTCGAGACTCTCGGAAAAGATAGAGGTCGGGAAGAACGATCTTATCGAGCAGATGAGCATCCTGGTGGACAGCGGGCTCGTGAATGAATCCGGGGACGATGATGACCGTGATTATTTTGTAGACCCGCAACAGGTAGCAATCCTGACTGGATTCTTCGAACTTATGCTGAACAAATGTTCACCGCCCAAATGCTGTTGATCTGCCACAGATAAGGCGTTCGTTAAATCCAAGTATCTGTTCAATGATTTGACACCGATGGCGTCTATCAGGAACGATCTCGAGCCAGTATGCTCATTCTGCGGAGAAAGGGTCGTGCTGGGTATGATCGAGGAAAGAGAATGTGCCGTATGCCATAAGAAGACGTATACGAAAGAGGTGTGCGTCAACGGGCATTATGTGTGCGATGAATGCAGGAGGAAGAAGGCATCCAAAAGCATTATTGAGCATTGTCTTTCATCTAAATCCAGGGATCCCGTGCAGATCGCCGTCGAGATAATGAACGATGATTCTGTATTCATGCACGACCAGAAACATCATGTGATAGTAGGGTCGGCATTGCTCACTGCATATCACAATTGCGGTGGAGATATAGATCTGGAACAGTCTCTCAGAGAGATGGATAAGAGAGGTTCATGGTTCCCCGGAGGCATATGCGGGTTTGCCGGTACATGCGGAGCCGCGGCATCGGCAGGAGCCTTTTACAGCATAGTGACGGGAACGACTCCGCACAGCGGAAGGACGTGGAGCGATACGAACATGCTCGTGTCCGAATGTCTTGCGAAGATCGCATCCATCGAGGGGCCGCGTTGCTGTAAGAGAAATTCGTTCCTGGTCATGGGTGTGACGGCTGATTATGTGAACGAGAAGCTGGGTATTAAGATGGATATTGCCGAAAAGATACTCTGTCCGTTCAAATCGCGCAACGAAGAATGCATCAGGGACAGGTGCCCGTTCTACGAATGAACCGTGTCGCGATCCATTATTTGGATAGCGGTATCGGATCACAGCAGAACGATGTTCTCGCTTCTGATGACATCGTCGTAGCTCTTATGACCCAGGACGTCCTCGATCTTATCGCTGTGCAGTCCCTTGATCTTGGAGATCTCTTCCGAATCGTAATCGGGTATGCCTTTGGCGATGATGATGTCGCGGCATTTTATGTTGACTACATCCCCTCTGTTGAATTTCCCGGAGACATCCTTGATACCGACAGAAAGAAGGCTTACATTGTCGCCCCCCAGTTTCTTCGCCGCTCCGTCGTCCACTATTATGGAACCTTTGGCGTGCGCGGCCTTGATCCAGCGGCTCTTCTTGCGTTCTTTGGTCCCGGCCAAGAATATAGTTCCTATGTCGTCGCCGTTCACAGCTTTGAGAATGGCATCGGGCACCGAGCTGCTGGCTATTATCATATTGCATCCGGATTCCCTGCATATCTCGGCGGCCTTGAGCTTGGTCTTCATGCCGCCTACGCCTACCTTGGTGGTAGGGTCGCCGGCCATGGAGAGGACCTTCGAGACATCTTCCACGGTCGGTACGAGCTTCGCGTCGGTGTACAGCTTCGGATTCTTGTCGTAAAGGCCCTCGACATCGGAAAGGATGATCAGAAGGTCGGCGTCCATCTTGCTGCATACGTATGCGGACAGGGTGTCGTTGTCCCCGAACATAGCGTCAATCTCTTTGACGCATATCACGTCGTTCTCGTTGATTATCGGGATGACGCCGTAAGAGATGAGCGTCTGTATCGCATTCCTCAGGTTCAGATACTTCTCGCGGTCGGAATAGAAATCCAGTGTCAGCAGTATCTGCGATACGAGCAGCCCTTGTTTCTGGAAGCTCTCGTTCCATTTCTGCATGAGTATGCCCTGTCCGACGGATGCGGCAGCCTGTCTTATCGGGACCTCCTTCGGTTTGGGCTTTGCTTTCATCGCGGCGAGACCGACGCCTATCGCACCGGAAGTGACGATGAGGACCTTTTTGCCCTCGTCCTTCAGAGACCTCACCTGTCCGGCGACAGAATCCATGAACTCCTCGGATACCTTATTGCCTCCGCCGGTGATCGATGACGTACCGACCTTGATCACGACGGTCTCGACATCGGAGAGAAGATCTTTCCTGTTCATGCGGATCACAGCTCGAATTCCTTATTCATGGCGATATGTTTGAATCTCCTAGCATCTCTGCCGACATAGTCCTTGACGACCTGGCCGTTCCCGACGAGGATGTATTTGTAGATCATCAGGCCCTCCATGCCGACCGGACCTCTGGAATGTATCTTGTTGGTGCTTATGCCGACCTCGGCGCCCTTGCCGAATCTGTAGCCGTCGGCGAATCTGGTGGACGCGTTGATGAATACGTCCGCGGAATCGACCATCTTGGAGAATGTGAGCATGTTCTTCTTGTTGTCAGTGACTATTGCGTCGGTATGGTGCGACCCGTGCTCGTTGATGAAGTTGATCGCTTCGGTCAGGGAATCCACGACCTTCACCGATACGATGAGATCGTCGTATTCAGCGAACCAGTCGTCGTCATCCGCTCTCACGGAATGGCCCATGACAGTCTCTGCTCTCTCGTCGGCCCTGATCTCGACGCCGTTGTCATTGAATGCTTTATCCATATCGGGAAGGAAATCGGCGGCTATCTTCGAATTGACGAGGAGGGTCTCCATTGCATTGCATACAGCCGGATACTGTATCTTCGAATCCAAAGCGACCTTCAATGCCATATCGAGGTCTGCGTATTCGTCGACGTACACATGGCACACGCCGGCGGCGTGTCCGAGGACCGGGATCTTCGTGTTGGATTGGATGTGCCTTACGAATTCGTTCGATCCTCTGGGTATGAGCAGATCGATGTATTGGTCCATGCCGAGTATCGCATCCACATCGCCTCTGGTCTGGAGGAGAACGAACACGCCCTTCGGCACGCCTGCGGAATAGGCCGCTTCAGAGAGTATGTCGAAAAGTGCCTTGTTCGAGTTGGATGCCTCGTGACCGCCTTTGAATACTACGGCATTGCCGGATTTGAGGCAAAGGGACATTATCTGCGGAACGACGTCCGGACGGGACTCGAATATCACTCCCAGAACGCCTATCGGGCACCTTATCTGATAGAGCATCAGATCGTCGTCGAGTTCCATGGTGGACATGGTCTCGCCGACCGGGTCCTTGATCTTCGCGATATCGCGTATTCCGTCGATCATGCCGGTGATCTTATCGTCGGTGACCTTGAGTCTCTTGACCATCGATCCCGTGAGTTTTCCTTCGCTGAGCGATCTTTCTGCTTCGATCATATCCTTGTCGTTGGCAGAAAGGACCCTGGCCCTGTTCTTGTCTAATGCATCGGCCATAGCATCGAGGGCCTTGTTCTTGACGGCAGTGTCCAGAGCTGAAAGTCCTATCTCGGCAGACCTAGCGTTCTTGACGTCAGCGCTCACATTCATGCTTCTGTATCGCGATTGTCTCTTTAATACTGATGCCGTTCTGAAAACATACCACTCAAATATTCTATTCTTACGGCAACTGTGTTCGGTAATTACCGATATTCGCACATAGGGCCGGTCTGCACAGCCAGA
>CAZXIY010000025.1:0-17234 GCA_964640935.1 uncultured Methanomassiliicoccales archaeon | reverse complement strand
TGATGAAAGTTCAAAAGCAGCCCGAGATCAACATCGGAATGATCGGGCATGTCGATCACGGTAAGACAACGCTTACCAAAGCTCTCAGCGGAGAGTGGACCGACCGTCATTCCGAAGAAGTGAAGAGAGGCATCTCTATAAGACTCGGGTATGCGGATGTGGCGTTCTACAAGTGTCCCAAATGCGAGGGGCCCGCTGCATACGGTACTAAACCCAAGTGCCCGATCTGCGGTTCGGACACCGAATTCCTTCAGTCGGCATCCTTCGTGGATGCCCCAGGTCACGAGACCCTGATGGCCACGATGTTATCGGGTGCCGCCCTCATGGACGGTGCCGTTCTTCTGGTCGCTGCCAACGAGAAATGTCCGCAGCCCCAGACCAGAGAGCATCTGATGGCCCTGTCCATCATAGGCATCAACAGGATCGTTATCGTTCAGAACAAGATCGATATCGTGACCCGCGAGGAAGCTGTTGAGAACTTCAAGCAGATCAAAGAGTTCGTGAAAGGGACGATAGCGGAGAATGCTCCGATCATACCCATATCGGCGAACAGAGGCGTCAACATAGGTGCTCTCATCGAGGCGATAGAGAACCATATCGTCGCCCATGTAGTCAGGGATCCGAATGCGACCCCACTCATGCACATCGCACGTTCATTCGACATCAACTCGCCCGGTACGCACCCCAAGGACCTCAGAGGAGGGGTCATCGGAGGATCGCTGATCCAGGGTACGTTGAAGGTCGGAGACGAGATCGAGGTCGAACCCGGTATAAGGACCGAGGTCGGCGGAAAACCGGTGTGGAACAAGGTCACGACCAAGATCACTTCGCTCTTTGCGGGCGGAGAGAGCGTCAAAGCCGTCTATCCCGGCGGTCTGATCTCCATCGGAACCGGTCTCGACCCGGCGATAACGAAATCAGACGGGCTTACGGGAAGGATGGTCGGGATCCCCGATCATCTGCCTACCGTAGTGCACGACTTCAGCATGAAGACCGTGCTTCTGGACCGCGTTGTCGGATCTGCGTCCGACATGAAGGTCGACGAGATTAAGAGCAACGAGCCTCTGATGCTGAGCATCGGCACGGCAACGACCGTCGGAGTCGTGAAGAACGGCAAGGGCGGCGTCATACAGGTCGTACTCAAGATCCCCGTGTGCGTCATCGAGGGTCAGAGGGTAGCGATATCCAGAAGGATCTCCAACAAGTGGAGACTCATCGGATACGGTATCGTTGAGCTGTGATCATGCAGAAAGTAGTCTTGGACACAAACGCTTTACTAATGCCTTTTGAAATGAAGATGAATCTCGATATCTCCGTCAGGAATATCCTCGGAGATATCGAATTCATCGTCCCCGGCCCGCTTATCGGAGAATTGAAGCATCTTGACAACAAGTACGCACCGGCGGCCTTGGAACTTGCCAGGAGATACGAGATAATCCCTACCGAGGCCACAGGGGACAAAGCTGTCATAGAACTTGCTCTCAAGACGGGGGCTTACGTTCTGACCAATGACAAAGAGCTGAGAAGGAAACTCAGGAACGCAGGCGTCCCGCTGATCTATCTCCGCTCCGGTACCCATCTGATAGTCGAGAGATAAAGCCCGTACGCTCTGTCGAGCCGATCATTCTTCCAAAATACAGTCGACGATCATTTCGCCGACGTCCGTCACGGTATATACCTTGGAATCATCCACGATATGAGCGATGACGTTCTCAGGCGCTACATGTTCCATGTTCTGCAAGGTGTTCGATACGATCACGTCGCAGAATTCGAACAGATCCCTGGCGTTCTTCTCCGACAGATCTGCTGAGCGAATGACGGCGATGATAATTGTGTTCATTCCGAAGCAGTCCCTGATGTCGCGTGCATCGTCAGATGACGATACAACGACCGCTACGGTGTGATAATGCATCGCGAATGCCTTATTGACGCCGCCGAACTGATCTATCTCTCCTGTATCGGGGTCGAGGACCCGTTCGATGCCGATCTTCTCTATCGAATCCGGCACTGGCCCCGTTTTCTGCCCGCCAACAGCGAATCCTATCTCGGGGATCATATCCGGATCGTCGATGACGACGGTCCCGCATCCGTCCGCTTCGATAACAGCGGCGTTCAAAATCTTGTTCCTGAGTGCTTTATCCAGCATCTTCGGAACGTCGAATCCGTTACCGTTACATTTTCCGTCGGTCCTCATATGAATGACTCTCCGAACGATATTTTAAAAGAAGGACGGTATGCCGCAGCGACCGAAATCTGCCACCGCGGCACATCCGCCATTATAAGTTCATTCGATTATCTCTACGGTCACGATCTTCTTCTCTTCGAGAGGTCTGTCGTTCGAGTCCGTCTTCGATTTCTCGATGGCGTCCACGACGGCCATGCTCTCTTTGTCGACGATCTGTCCGAACACAGGGTGCTTGGACGGTGTTCTCGGGTTATCCCAGTCAAGATAGCCGTTGTCGACGGTGTTGATGAAGAACTGGCTTCCGCCGCTGTGCGGCATACCCGTGTTGGCCATAGCGATAGTGCCTCTCTGGTTGGAATGGCCCTTCACGAATTCATCCTCGATCGTGTAGCCTGGCCCGCCGCATCCGGTGCCTTCGGGGTCCCCGCCCTGTATCATGAATTTCCTGATGACCCTGTGGAATACCGTTCCGTCGTAGAAACCGTCCTTCGCGAGTTTCACGAAGTTGCCGACCGTTATCGGCATGTCCGGGTACATCTTTATCTTGATGTCGCCGACGTTCGTATGCAGTATTGCTGTTGTCATGGCTCTCTAATTGCGGTCTGTTAGATAATGCTTATCCGTACATTCCGTCGGCTGCCCTGTTGCTCTCGTCGCGATCGCTGATCTCCTTGAGTATGACCAGGTATTCCTGTCTGTACTTTTTGGTGGTGATCATTCCGTAAACGACGGATGCGATCGCCGCGACCAGTATTATCATCATGAATATCAGCACGCTGCTGTCGAATCCCGGGTATATGGCCAATATAATGATCAGTAATGCCGCGAGCTCGGCTTGGAACAATGCGGGGCGGAGGCCGTTGAGCCTCTCTATCTCCTCGGTTATCAGCGTCGTGTATGCCACGGGACTGTTGACGGCATTCCACTCGTTCAGGATGTTCGGGGGAACCTCTTTCTCGTCGCCGACATCCTTTATGGATCTCAGCAGCCTGTATCTTTTCAGTAAACTCGCCGAGTTCCTCACTGTGAGGAGTATCGACGGTATGGATAATATGACCATCATCATGGCCACTATCATAACTGCCTGGATGACTACATCCTGCGATATCAAAGACATGCTTGTCACGCCGGATGATTGCTGTGCAACCCTAATTATCCTTTGCATGTGGCTGCAGGCCATCGCATCGGTGAGAACGATCCTGTCTGATCAAAAAACCGGGATCACTGCGGGATCTCTTTCTTGAGACGTTCCACAGTCTCGACGATCTTGTCGAGCTTTTCCGAGGTCTCCGCCATGTATGCGTCATACTTGTCGGTGACCATAGCTCCATCCGTGGAAGGCGATATGAGTCCTTCCTGTTCCAGCAATCTTAGGGAATACCTCACTTTATGTTTGGGGACGTTGAGTATCTCTGATAGGCGTATTATGCCTATGGGCTGGTTGGCCTTGGTGACCTTGAGCATCGTTATATGGCGTTCCAATAAACTGAGCTCGCCTATCAGTTTGTCAACAACGTTTTCGGATGTCATATCTTTCATAGGCATCGTCGATTGGATATTTCAATAAAGCGCAAGCTGGAACATCGATACTCGTATGAAAATCGAGTCAAATATTCGGAACGGATCAGCGGCCGTACCAGTGGCCTCTGCCCCATTTGTTGTAGTTGATGGTCCATGCCTGGATGAACGATCCGCAACAATCGAGTGCCTGCTGTTCCGTTTTGTAGGTCTTGTAGCACTTTAGGCACTGGTATCTCATTTCCGGTGCTTTCTCTTTCTTTGCCATTAAGTACCTTAATTCCGAGATGATAGATAAACTTGGCTCTTATGATCCTCGGAACAGGCCCCCCATAACGCATCCCAGAATGTCTTCGCAATCGATTTCGGACGTGTCGGACACATCGTGCGTATTCGGTCGGGGACGTGTCTGCCCCGGGATTCGAGAACAGTGTCAGACCATAATTTTGGGCAGTTCGAGCGGTCTTATATAACATCTTTGTGGCGTAAAACATTCCTATTTATATACGAACAAGACGTATCTAGGGGAGCCATGAATAGAATCAAGGTCATCAATGAGCCTTCTGAATTGGTACCTATGCTCAGGTCCGTGGACACGCCCGTGAAAAGGGATGTCCTCAAAGAGGTGACCTTGGAGTGGAGGACTGCTGATGAGATCGAGAAGAAATTCGGTCCGGAAGGCAGAGACGCAATCATATTCTTCGAGAAAATGAAATTGGTGGAGAGCCGCTGGATATCCACTAACGGAAATTATCCGGAGAAATCATACCATACCTATTACACCTCGTTCCATATCAACGCCCAGTGGCCTGTTTATGAGATCAGCGATGTTCTCGCAGCGGCCATGATGAGCGAAGAGGAGTATGCGGAGATAGAAGAGAAGATCCTCAAAGAGGTCGGCGAAGACGGAAGATTCTCCGGCGACGTCGCCGAGGCTCTGGGTCTGACCGCAACGATGCTGAAGAGCCTGGTCCGCAGATCTGTCAAGATGGATTTCCGCGGCCACAGGATCGAGCTCAAGCATGAAGAGTAGGTCCTCGTAAATGCCAGATATTTGGATAATGAGGATAGGTCACCGTCCCGAAAGGGACAAGCGTGTGACCACGCATGTTGCGCTGTCGTCTAGAGCATTGGGGGCGAAAGGTATCTACGTGGATACTTACGACCCTAAGCTCGAAGAGAACATCAAGAGCGTTGTCGACCGTTTCGGCGGGGACTACACCATAAAGACAGGCGTGGGCTGGAAGAGCGCGACCAATAATTTCGACGGAAAGGTCGTCCATCTGACAATGTACGGTCAGAGGATGGACGAGGCCCTTCCGAAGATACCGAAGGACGAGAACATAATGATCATTGTCGGCGCCGAAAAGGTGCCGCCTGAAGTGTACCAGCGTGCGGATTTCAATGTATCCGTAGGCAATCAGCCGCATTCCGAGATCGCCGCGTTGGCGATATTCCTGGATCATTACACCGAAGGGAAGGCATTGTATGCCGACCGCGACGGCAAGATGACGGTCATACCTAATGAGAGGGGGAAAACTGTTGTCGATTTATCCAGATGAATCCGAATGCATCCGCATCCTCAGGGATGCCGGCTGCAAGAGGAGAGTGATCGTTCATTGCTGCACGGTCAGAACGGTCGCCGAAGAATTCATGAAGAAGATCGACTGCAACAGGGAACTCGTCGTCGCTGGTTCGATGCTCCATGACCTCGGAAGATCGAGGGACCACTCGATACTCCATGCGATGATCGGAGCGAGCATGGCTCAGGATATGGGGCTTCCGAACGACCTCGTCAATGTAATAAGGAAGCATACCGGGGCGGGTCTCGACGATCAGGATGTCCTCGAACTCGGTCTTCCGCCGGGAGATTATATACCGAGGACGATAGAGGAGAAGATCGTCGCCCATTCGGACAATCTCGTTAGCGATAACACGGTAGTTCCGCACACCCATTCCGTTGAAAAACTCATTATGAAAGGGTCGGTCCGCGGAGCACGCAGGATCGAGGACCTCCACAAGGAGCTGTCCGCCCTCTACGGAGAGGACGCCGATATAATAGTCAGCATACTCGGCGAGCATCCGAAGATAGTCGGTCCGTGCGGATCCGTCATCAGCAGCTGATCATTCCACGCTGCCGTCGGAATTGACGTGCTTCGGGAACGCTTTCAGAATGACTATATCGCCTATGGCCTGGACCCATCTGAACGGTATCTTCAGCACTACGTTGTCGTCGACGAGTACTGGGCTCGCATTCTTCACGAAGATGCCGGATATGCATTTGTTCGGTATATCCAGCACATAATCGTCCACTTTTCCGACATAGATCCCGTCCGGCGAGAATATGTCGAGTCCTTTCAGGTCGGTCATCTCTTCCAGCATCCCATCGCCGTTACCTGCATGCAATTGGTATGATTTAACCGCTGACCCTCGGCATCACGGTCTGCCGCACCGCTTCTTCAGTTCTTTTTCCGAAAATGCCATTCCGATCGCTATCGATATCAGGGCGACGATCATGGAAACGATCATGCCGTAGAACGGATCATACGAGAAGATGTAGCACACGGCCATTACCGCGCAGGAAAGAACGATGCATGACAATCCCGCATAAATCAGCATACGTCCGCCGAGTCTCTGTGCGTAGTCCCAGGATCTCTGGTCTCTCATGCTTGTCTTTGTCCTGTACCCTACGGAGCTGTTGATCTCCTTCGGAGGGTATCTGTACAGCCAATAACCGCATATCGCCAATATGACCGGAACGATGATGCTCGCGACCGAGCAGCTTACGAATTCTACATCCATGATGCTGACAAAGAATATTTGCGCGACTCTATTTGGCCTTTATTATGAAGGCGGCGCATTATTCTGTCGGAACAAAGAAGCACCTTTCATGCGGTCGGAGCATCCATCCTAACGTTATTAAGTATGGCGGGCATGTGGACATCCGTATCAATCGGGAGATGACTATCAATGGTAACCGAACTTACGGAAGAGACATTCGACGATTTCATCAACAACAACAAATTCGTTCTCATAGACTGCTGGGCGCCATGGTGCGGCCCATGTAAGAGGATGGGACCGATCATCGATGACCTGTCCAAGGAACTCGAAGGGAAAGTGGCCGTCGGGAAGCTCAACGTGGATGATGCCCCCGGGATCTCCGCGAGATTCGAGATAAATGCGATCCCCACATTGCTGATGTTCAAGGATAAGGTCATGGAAGAGCCGCTCGTCGGTCTGAGGGCCAAAAGCGACATACTCGAAGTGCTCGCGGATAACGGAATGACAGCTCCCGCCGCACAGCGAACTGAGGAGAAGCATTTCGCCGTGACGGTCACGGATAACAACTTCGCCGATTTCGTGAAGAGCAAAGGATTCGTCATCGTCGACTGCTGGGCGCCATGGTGCAAGCCGTGCCAGAGGATGGGACCGATCATCGAAGGCCTTGCCAAGATCTCTGTCGACGACATAGCCGTCGGGAAGCTCAACGTGGATGAGAATCCGGCAACGTCGCTCAGATACGGGATACAGTCTATTCCGACGCTCCTGATCTACAAGAGCGGCGTGCAGAAGGACGTACTCGTCGGCCTCAACCCCGACCTCACGCCCGAGAAGCTCAGGGAATACATTCTCGATCTGTGAGGGTAGGACATGGAAGCTGACGTCTTGATCATAGGGTCCGGGCCGGCCGGTCTGCAGGCCGCGATACACGCGGCCAGGAAGAAGGTATCGGTAGTGCTCGTGGGCAAGGCGTCCAACAGTGCCATGCACGGAACTAAGATCGAGAATTATTTCGGTCTGGACGGGATCGCCGACGGCGGCGAACTGCTCCGTATCGGCTTATCGCAGGCCGAGAGATTCGGATGCAGGATATTCGGCGAGAACGTCGTATCCGCATCCGCGTCGGAAGACGGATTCGAGATCTTGACCGAGACCGATCTGAGGATAAATGCCCGTGCCGTGATAATAGCCACCGGCATTTCCAGGAACAGGCTCGGGGTCCCGGGCGAGAAGGAATACTATGGCAAAGGCGTCAGCTACTGTGCGTCATGCGATTGCAATTTCTACAAAGGTAAGACCGTAATGATCGTCGGCGACGAGACCGAAGCGGCCGTCTCCGCCGAACTCATGACGAGATATGCGTCCAAAGTGTATTGGATAACGTCTGACACGAAAGCATCCGAGAACGTGGTATCCAAAGCGGTCTCCGCCGGAGCGGAGATCGTGAAAGGGAAGATATCGTCGATCGACGGCGATACCCGCGCCTCGGGCGTGACCCTCGCCGACGGGAGATCGATACAGGCGGACGGCGTATTCATAGAGCTCGGGGCGAAATCGTCCGCGGACCTTGCCATGGATCTCGGCGTGATGCCCGAGATGGACGACAGTATAAAGGTGGACGAGAACTGTATCACTTCTGTCAAAGGCGTTTTCGCCTGCGGTGATGTGACCGGGAAGCCGTGGCAGATCGCGAAGGCGGTCGGGCAGGGGGCCGTGGCCGGTATATCCGCCGTCAATTATGTCAGAGGCGTATGATATGCCGATAAACGATCTCATATCGGGGATGCTGAAGGAGGAAGGAGGGTTCCAGAAGGCCCTCCGGGACATGCTCGACAACGAACTCAACCTTACGGTCAACGAATTCTGCCGTTCCACCGGCATCTCCCAGAGCACGATGTACAAGATCCTCGAAGAGAAACGTGAACCGAATCTCAGGACGGTCAGGATGATCGTGAAGGCCGTGAAATCCATATCCGAACCGTCTTCGGACGCGTTCATAGCGATAATCGCATCGCATCTCGTCCTTCAGAATCTGGAGAAGAGGATCGATGTCGAAGGGCGTCCGGTCATACTCAACGAGTACCCCGTCGCAACAGTGGAGGATGCCATAATCGCGGCGGTGAGGGCAGAGCGCGACGGTGCTCTCGCAATAGTCTGCGCGCCGATAGTCACGCCGACGATAGAGAGGATCGTGACGATACCCGTCAAGGCCGCGCTGCCTTCCACCAGTATAATGAGGGCTGTCGAGCAGATCAAGAAAGACCTCTGGGAATGAGTCGGGACGCGTATTTTGGGCATACCCCCGTAAAAAGTTATAATAGGAGCTTAACTCAATCAAGGTGTCGATAGAGGAGAGACTATCGATGTTCGAACTCCAAGTTGTAAGCAATACGCCTCTGAGTTCCGTTCCCGATATCGACATCGTGGCGGAGACGTTCCTTGTCCAGATAGGGTACATACCTAAAGGGTACGATCCCAAGACATCTGCGACGAACGTCAGAGAGAGCGTCCCGTACCGTCTGTTCATGGATTTTTTCATGAGGAACATGAGCAAGGCGTGGACGGTGGAGGAACTCGCGGCCCTTCTGTCAACGACCAAGCCTACGGTATACAGGCATATCAACAAACTGAAATCGATGGATCTTCTGGAAAGCATGGATGTGGAGTTCGATGGACAGATCCGTAAAGGATACCGCATAAGGTACGGCGATTTGGCAAAGGCGTGGAGCTTCACCGAAGCGAATGTGAACATGGCGCTTGAGAACTACCGCAAGACGGTCGTTCATTTCCAAACGCTCATAAACGACGAGAAGAAGGAATGAGATGACTGATAACGATCTTGAGATCTGCAAGGGCACAAAGTATCTTGTGAGGATAACGGAGCAGAAGGAGGACACCATCGGCGTGTTCAAGGGATATTCCATGATGGGCAGCGAGACCGTCCTGGTCATGGAGATGAGCGGCGGGAAGCTGAGATACATCCCCGTCGAACAGATATCCTATCTGGATCTCCTGGAATCCGGCGCAAAGAACGAACCGGAACCCAAGAAAGGCAGGGACATCTATTACGGATGAAGAAGCGTCCCAAAAATTCAGCAGGCGTCTCATAGAGATGATACTGAACGGGGAGATAGAGACCCGCGACGACCTTCAGAAGCACAAGGTCTGGCTGTGCGGAGAGTACGGTCTGGACAAAGTGCCTCCGAACTCCGAGATACTGGCGAACGTGTCGCCGGAGGAGAGGGAGGACGTCGAGCCGTTCCTGATCAAGAAGCCCATGAGGACGATGAGCGGCGTCGCCGTCGTCGCCGTCATGACGTCGCCTTATCCGTGCCCTCACGGGAAATGCATGTACTGTCCGGGCGGCGTGGATAACAATTCCCCGCAGTCGTACACCGGGAAGGAGCCTGCCGCCAGACGCGCAGAGAGGAACGAATTCGATCCGTACAGGCAGGTCACCGAGAGGATGAGGCAGCTCGAGGCGATCGGCCACAGGACCGACAAGATAGATCTGATAATAATGGGGGGGACCTTCACGTCCCGCGATCCCGAGTATCAGGACATGTTCGTCAGAAGATGCTTCGATGCCATGAACGGCAGAGATGCTCCCGACACCGCCACCGCCCAGGAATGGAACGAGACGGCGGAGCACAGATGCGTCGGCCTGACGGTCGAGACCAGACCGGACGTTTTCACCGACGAGCAGATAGAGCGTTCTATGGAGCTGGGAGCTACCCGTGTGGAGCTGGGCGTGCAGATACTGGATGACGGGATACTTGCTTCGGTGGACCGCGGCCACGGCGTGAAAGAGGTCATTGACGGGACCAAGAGATGCAAGGACCACGGTCTGAAGATATGCTATCATATCATGCCCGGTCTTCCGGGATCGTCCCCGGAGAAGGATCTGGAGTGTTTCGGCAGGGTCTTCTCGGATCCGGATTTCAGGCCGGACATGCTCAAATTCTATACGACGCTGGTGGTGGCGGGAACGAAGCTCTATGACATGTGGAAGGCCGGCGACTACGAACCGTACGACGTCGACACCGCGACAGCTCTTCTGGCGGATATGAAGGCCATGGTGCCCGAATACGTCCGCATACAGAGGATACAGCGCGACATACCTGCTCCGCAGATAGCCGCAGGGATACTCAGGAGCAACATCCGCCAGCTGGTGCAGGAGAGGCTGAAGGAGACCGGCAGGGAATGCAGATGCATACGCTGCCGCGAGGTCGGCCACAGCGACATATCGCTCGGCGATCCGTCGGAGATAAAGATGGGCGATCTGGTCTACGAAGCATCCGGCGGAAGGGAGCATTTCATCAATCTGACGTACGAGGACAAGCTGATAGGGTACGCACGTCTGAGACTCGACGGTTCCGGCATCGGTACGATAAGGGAACTGAAGGTCTTCGGCAAGATGGCCCAGATCGGGAAGGACGGCGAAGATTGGCAGCACCGCGGATTCGGAAAAGAACTTCTGGCCGAGGCCGAACGCACGGCTAGAGAAAACGGATGCTCGGAGATGCGCGTGACCAGCGGCGTGGGAGTAAGAGGATACTACCGTTCGCAGGGATACGATCTGATTAGACCTTACATGGTCAAGAGATTATGATGTTGCTGCCGCTCTGCTTCAGGCCGTTGAAAGCAATGACCGCTCTGCCTTTGGCATCGGTCTTCTGACCTGGTTTCGATGCAGACGTCAATTTGACCAGCAGGTATCTCAGTTCTCCGGTCTCAGTGTCCGCGACTATGCTCTCTATCGTGCCCAGCGGGTATCCTCCGCTGGTCATCGCGGTCTTTCCTATAACCTCTCCGAGGAATACTTCTGTCATATCATCACCCGTAGAACGGTATGTCGTCGTAGCTCGATCTGCGTTTCTTCATTTCCGTGCCGATCGATTCGAAACCTTCCATGGTCTTCTGGTCCACTGACGGCTTCACGGCCTTCAATGCGGCCGCGAAATGCTTCTTGTTGACGAATTCGATGTTCTGATCCTCGCGGTATGCGATCAGACCGGCCTCTCTGCACAGCGATTCGAGGTCGGCTCCGACATATCCGTCAGTTTTCTCTGCGATCGAGAGGAGGTCGACGTCCATGAGCGGCATATCCTTCGTATGTATCTCGAGGATCTTCAGGCGGCTCTCCAGGTCCGGTTTCCCTATCAGTATCATCTTGTCGAATCTGCCCGGTCTCAGCAGGGCGGGATCGATCATGTCGGGGCGGTTGGTCGCGGCCATAACGGTCACGTTCCTGAGGCCGACGATGCCGTCCATCGATGTAAGGAGCTGATTCACCACCCTTTCCCAATTGCTGTTGTCGCCCAGGCCGCGCCTCGGGGCTATGGAATCGATCTCGTCGAAGAATATGATGCACGGCGCCATCTGCTTGGCGCGTTTGAATATCTGGCGTATCGCTTTCTCCGTCTCTCCGAGCCATTTGCTGGCGATCTCAGGTCCGTTGACGCAGATGAAGTTCGCTCCGGACTCGTTCGCGACCGCTTTCGCGATGAGCGTCTTTCCCGTACCCGGGGGTCCGTAGAACAGAACGCCTTTCGGAGGTTTGATCCCCAGACGCTCGAAGGCCCTCTTCTCCTCGGTCGGGATGAACACCTCGCGTATCTCCTTCTTTATCGATTCCAGACCGCCGACGTCCGACCATCTGACCTTGGGGATGTCCACGATGACCTCCCTCATGCCGCTAGGTTCCACGTCCGCCAGGGCGTTCACGAAATCCTCCATCGTGACCCTCATCTCCGAAAGGACGGACTGAGGCACCGGTTTGTCCAGGTCGAATTCTGACATGCTGCGGCTCAGACATTTCATTGCGGCCTCTCTGGCCAATGCCGCCAGGTCGGCTCCGACGAAACCCTGCGTGACGGCCGCTAACGCTTCTGTCTTCACATCGTCCGCCAACGGCATGTTCCTCAGATGCACGCCGAGGATCTCGTTCCTTCCGTCGCGTCCCGGTATGCCGATCTCTATCTCGCGGTCGAATCTGCCCGGCCTCCTGAGAGCTGGATCGATGGATTCCTCCCTGTTGGTCGCGGCGATGACGATGAGCCCCTCCCTTCCGGACAGGCCGTCCATAAGCGTAAGCAACTGGGCCACGACGCGTCTCTCGACCTCGCCGGACACCGAGTCGCGGTTAGGGGCGATGGAATCGATCTCGTCCAGGAACAAAATGCTCGGAGAGTTCTCCTCCGCTTCCTTGAACACCTTCCTCAGGCGTTCCTCGCTCTGTCCGTAGTAGCGGCCCATTATCTCCGGGCCCTGAATGGAATAGAATGACGCTCCGGATTCCTTGGCGACAGCCTTCGCGATCAGCGTCTTGCCTGTGCCCGGCGGACCGTAAAGCAGAACGCCCTTCGGGGCGCTTATGCCGAGCCTGTCGAACAGCTCCGGATGTTTCAGAGGGAGCTCGATCATCTCCCTGATCCTTCTCAGCTCGTCCTCCAAGCCTCCGACGTCGTCGTATGTGACCTGGCTGGAGAAGCACTCGTTCTTTATGGCGGGCTCGTCCTTGATGACGATCTCGGTCTCCGCCGTTATGGTCACTATGCCCGCGGGCACGGTGTTCACGACCGTGAACGGCGCGAGATTGCCCATGAGGACAACGTTAGGAACGATGATCTCGTTGCTTTTGATGACCGGCCTGTTCAGAAGACCCTTTTTGAATATATCCTGAACGCCGTCCTGGAAGGAGACCTTCTTTCCGGACGGGATGCTGCTCGGGGCGAATATGACCTTGTCGGCAGGTATCATCTCGGCCTTCTTCACGCGGACGTTCTCGTCCACGCTGACGCCGGCGTTGGCCCTCGTCAGACCGTCCATGCGGATCAGTCCGCGGCCCTCGTCATCGGCCGAACCCTTCAGCATCTTGGCGGCCGCTGTGCGTTTGCCCACGATCTCGACCACATCGCCGAGCTCGAGACCCAGTTTTTTGGCGGATGCAGAATCCAATCTGACCCTTCCCAGGCCCACTTCTGATTTGGTGCGGGCCACGGCGACCTTCAGCTCGATGCAGTCTTCCATCGGGCGACCATGGCGATACGTTTATTTCACTTATCGCCTTCACCCGTCTAGCAAGCGTGGTCGGCGGCGGAATCGCGACGGCCGGACCGGCCGTAAATCGGCCGGAGCGTCGCGATGCGGACGTGTCCGCAGGCGTGTTGTCATAATGGCGCCCGCAAAGGTGTTATATATGAGAATATGCTCCCCGTTGATTACAAGCTTAAGCTATCCAAGGGCCTGTAGCTCAGCTAGGTAGAGCATCTGACTTTTAATCAGGTGGTCAAGGGTTCGAATCCCTTCAGGCCCGCTGATGGACTTCATGAGCGATCAGAGCTGGATCAAGTATGAGGAATATCGAATGAATCATGAGTTTTCTCACAAACGGGTTACCCACTGACCGGCAGTGGGGAAAAAATGTAGGTGAAACACTTGGCAGCAGAGAATATCTCGTTTAATGTCCTCAAGCATGAACTCGTGCCTGAGCACTGTCTACTGAGCCAAGAAGAGGGTGACGCGATTCTCAAAAAAATGGGTATCACGTGCGACCAGCTTCCGAAGATCAGAAAGAGCGACGCAGGAATAAAAGTGCTCGAGAACATCGAGGGTCATCCTATCGAGGAGGGCAGTATCGTGAAGGTTGTAAGGAAAAGCCCGACGGCGGAGGAATTCGTCGCATACAGGCTGGTCACGAGGGGTTGAATATTATGAGGGATCTTGTAAAGCTTTATTTTGAAGAGCGCAGCATAGTCAACCACCACATCGCATCTTTCGACGATTTCTTGGCTACGAACGACAACATCAACAGCAGGATGCAGAAGATCGTCGATGACATGAGGGTCCCGACGGACGATGCGGAACGCGGGATCATAAAGTTGGACCCAGAACGCACCGGCGGAAGGAACATCGAGATCCGCATCGGCAGGAAGAGGGACGAGGACGGCAACATCGACCATCAGGCAAGAGCCACGATCCATGTCGATCAGCCTAAGGTCATGGAGGCCAACGGTTACAGCCACGAGCTCACGCCGATGGAGGCCAGACTCAGGAACCTCAACTACATGGCACCTGTGTCGGTGGATTTCACAGTTATCGATGACGGAGTCGAGAAGGAGACCGAGACAGTGCACGTCGGCGACCTTCCGATGATGGTCAAATCAAAAGGCTGCAACCTCAACAGGGCGGCCATCAGCGAGCGCAAAGAACGCGAGCTGTCCGACGATGAGTACACGAACGAGCTCATCACGAACAAAGAGGACCCCAGGGATCCCGGCGGCTATTTCATCATAGGCGGGACGGAAAGGGTGCTCATAACACTTGAGGACCTCGCCCCCAACAGGGTCATGGTCGAATACAGCGAGAAGTACGGCTCCGCGGTAGAAGTCGCCAAAGTGTTCTCCCAGAGAGAGGGATACCGCGCGCTGACGCTCGTCGAGAAGAAGAAGGACGGAATGGTAATGGTCTCTGTGCCGGTCGCATCCGGTTCCATACCGCTCGTCGCTCTTATGAAGGCACTCGGAATGGAGTCGGATCAGGAGATCTACGACACCATAGTGTCCGAGGAGGCCATGGCGAACATAGTGTACTCCAACATCGAGAGTTGCTTCGACAAGAAGAACTACGCTCCGAACGGATACCACACGAAAGAGGATGCGATCGCATTCCTCGAGAGGAACTTCGCCGCCGGTCAGGCGAAGGAATACAGGACGAAGAAGGTCGAGAGCATACTCGACCGCTCGCTCCTTCCGCACCTCGGTGACACCGAAGCGGACCGCATGAAGAAAGCGATCTTCCTCGGCCGTATCGCACGCTCTGTTCTGGAGCTCTCGCTCGGCATAAGGAAAGAGGACGATAAGGATCACTACGCCAACAAGAGGCTCAAACTCTCCGGCGACCTCATGGAGGATCTGTTCAGGACCAGCTTCAACAGCCTCATGAAGGATCTGAAATACCAGCTCGAGAGGAACTGGGGAAGGAAGAAAGAGGAGATCAGGATCTCCTCGTCCATCCGTCCGGACCTGCTCACGCACAAGCTACTGCACGCACTCGCCACAGGCAACTGGGTCGGAGGACGCGCCGGAGTCTCGCAGCTGCTCGACAGGACATCGAACATGTCCGCTATGTCCCACCTCAGAAGAATAACATCGTCGCTCACGAGGAGCCAGCCTCACTTCGAGGCCCGTGACCTCCACCCGACGCAGTGGGGCAGACTCTGCCCGTCGGAGACACCTGAGGGTCAGAACTGCGGACTGGTCAAGAACGCCGCGCTGATCATCGACGTCTCGGAAGGATTCCCGGAGTCCGATGTGAAGTGGATGCTCAAGGACCTCAATCTGTCCACGGTCAGCCAGCAGGGCACCCGTGTGTACGTCAACGGGGACCTCGTAGGCACGCACGACGATGCGAAGAGGCTCGTCGCCGAGGTCCGCGACAGGAGGAGATGCGGTCTCCTCTCCAACGAGATCAACATACGCTACGACGAGGAAATGGGAGAGGTCATCATCAACTGCGACGAAGGCCGTCTCAGACGCCCGCTCCTTGTATTGAAGGACGGAAGGACGATGCTCACGAGGAAGCACATCGAGGGCATCAGGGATCACAAGGTAAAGTGGAACGACCTGTTCCGCGAAGGGATCATGGAATGGCTCGACGCGGAAGAGGAAGAGGACACGTTCATCGCCATAGACGCCTTCACGACGCCGGCGAGATGCGAGCACTGCGGACATGCCCTGTCGCCCACCGACGTGGACTGGATGAACCCCGGCAAAGAGGGCGATGTCGTTCTCAGATGCAACTACTGCAACGGCGAGTTCACCGTGCCGTCCAACCTGACCAAAGAGCACACGCACATGGAGATGGACCCGATGGTCATACTCGGAGTGGCATCCGGACTCGTTCCGTACCCCGAGCACAACTCGTCTCCCCGTGTCACAATGGGAGCAGGTATGGCAAAACAGGCGCTGGGTATCCCCGCGTCCAACTATCGTATCAGGCCCGACACCCGCGGACACCTTCTGCATTACCCGCAGAAGCCGATGGTGCAGACCCAGACCATGGATTTCATGGGATACAACCACAGGCCGGCTGGACAGAACTTCTGCATAGCCGTCCTTTCGTATCACGGATACAACATAGAAGATGCCCTTGTGATGAACAAGAGCTCTGTGCAGCGCGGTCTCGGACGCTCTACGTTCATGAGGACGTACCGTGCCGAGGAACGCCGCTATCCGGGCGGACAGGAGGATCACTTCGAGATCCCGTCGCCCGATGTGATGGGAGCCCGCGCCGACCTCGCATATGCGTCGCTCGGTGAGGACGGTCTCATCTCGCCCGAATCCGAAGTTCACGGGAGCGATGTTCTCATAGGAAAGACATCTCCGCCCCGTTTCCTGGAAGAGGAGACGGACTTCCTCACGCCTCAGAAGAGGAGAGAGACATCCGTCACCGTAAGGCCGGGAGAGACCGGATACGTGGACTCCGTCATGGTCACGGAATCCGAGAACGGATCCAGGCTCGTAAGGGTCAAGGTAAGGGATGAAAGGGTCCCGGAGCTCGGCGACAAGTTCTGTTCCAGACACGGTCAGAAAGGAGTCGTCGGACGCCTGGTGGATCAGTGCGACATGCCGTTCACTGCGGACGGCATCACGCCCGACCTCGTAGTCAACCCCCACGGTATCCCGTCGCGTATGACCATCGCCCACGTCCTCGAGATGATTGGCGGTAAGGTCGGAGCAATGGAAGG
>CAZXIY010000024.1:0-19117 GCA_964640935.1 uncultured Methanomassiliicoccales archaeon | reverse complement strand
GGCCTCGGAGAAAAGAATGTAATGGAGAGCTTCGACGGCGTCGAAGCTCTCAACGGAAGATCCACCGAGGGATCCAACAGGAAATCTCTTGCGCTTTCGAAGAAATTCGGAAAGATCATCACGGCCGGAAGCGATTCTCACACGCCTATGACCATAGGCGACGGGTACCTGGAGATACCTGATGATTGCAAGACCTGGCATGACGTGATCGATGCTCTCAAGCAGGGCAGATGCGTCCCGCACAGCATAAACAGGACCAAGAAGGCTACCCTGAAATACGGTTGGAAAGCCATCACCGAATGGATCTTCCGCGGATTCAGGAAGATGTGATCAGAGATCGTCATCCGTCGCCCTGAAGTTGACCGCGGGGCAGGGTCCGAAGCAGTCCTGGCATCTTATGCATTCGTCAGGATTGATCTCCACTCTTCCGTCCTTCATATACAGTGCTTTCTGCTGACATCTTGCCGCGCACAGCCCGCATCCGACGCATTGTTCCGAACGAATGATCAGTTCGAATATCTTATCCATCATGTTGCGGGCATCTTTTTCCACATTGGCCTTGGAAATTATCGAGCCTTCTCTGTAGACCGTCAGGTAATCTATGGTGAGCCACTGTCCGTCCGGCTCCAGTTCGACGAGCCTCCCGAGTATGTGACCGAAGCCCTCCAATCTGTTGAGATCCACTGGCCTGGAAAGAGCCCCTTCGACACTGTATCCGATCACGCAGGGAGAATAACCTTCCTGAACGCTGAGCGTCAACGGACCTTTCTCCGGCGGTTTCGTCTGTTTCGTCAATTCGGAGATGTCCTTTCCAGTGATCTTGTTGACCTCTTCGCGTATGGATTGCGGGGCTTTCTTCCATCTCCAAAGACCGTAGTCCTTCCATTCTTGCGGAAGCCCGCGGGATTCCATGTAATCGTCAAGATATTTGTTCCACTGCGGATATCTGTCAGAGTTTCCTGCAACGATATCGAATTCCGCGAGATCGGATGCGGGGCAGAGGAAACAACCTATGCGGTCGAGGCCCCTTGTATACCAAACATTGAAAGGCTCCTTTTTCATGAAGAGATAAAGCCAAACATGCATCGAATTCCAATTCTGTATCGGCGATGCTCCGATCTGCCCAGGTGTCCACGGATTATTCCACACCCTCGGCTTGTCGTGTCTCGCTTCGGACTCATACTTCCTCTGGCCGATGAACGAAAGGACGCCGTCGGGGAAGTTCTTGTTTATGGCTCTTACTGTAGGGCCGAGCTTATTCGTCTTGCAGCACCATCTGAAGTCCTTTGCCGGTGGGCCGAACTGTACGAGATTTCCGAAGAACGCATCGGTCGGTGCATCCTCTTCTATGAGCTGCAGGCCGTGTCTGTTGGCGACGTCATGAACATGTTCCACGGTCTCGTTGAATTCCAGACCGGTGTTCACAAAAAGGACCGGAAGTTTTAGTCCGGCATCCAGCGTAAGGAGTAAAGTCACCAGGCTGTCCTTCCCGCCGGAGAACGATACGATGGCCGGTCCGTTGAATTTCTCCACATTGTTATTGATGAATCTGACGGCCTCGTCGCGTCTCTTCTCGATGACCTCTGTGTTGGCCGCCACGACATCGTCCCATGTGACGCACTTGTCGCTGATCTTGAGATCTTCGGGTTTGACCCATTTCGTCTTCACGGCCATGCCGTGCTGTTCTTCGATCATCTGTTTGGATGACATTCTGGCGACACCCGTGGCCACGGTCTTGCGGTCGGCCGTCATTATGACGACTTCGTCGCCGGGCATAACATCCGGGCTGGCATCGATGACACCTGGGGCCATCAGATTCTTGCTTTCCTGGACGAACCGAACGGCGGACGGATCGCAGATCACTATGCCTTTAGAAATAACACCCGAGATCCTCATCGCGCTCTGCATCCTGTTGAGGAATATCCAGCCTTTTCCGAGATCGAATCTTATCGATGCTATTGCCTTACCGTCAATGACGATCTCATCCATACGGTCGAGCGACGGGGCCTTATTGAGCAGAACTATGTGTCCCGGCGGCAGAAGAGCAAGACCCGTTCCGTCGCCGAATTGTTTGTCGGCAAGTGTCCTGATGAATTCAACATCATGATCGAATGCAGGTCTGACATCACATGGCGGAGTGACCTCGACTTCTTCCGTCGTACTGCCGCATACCGGACATGTCTTCGTTTCCAGTATCGGCAGGTTGCATTTGCTGCACCATCTCAGATGATTCTTCCCAAGTCTAACTGCTCCGCCCATTGAATCACCAATGCGGCGCCTAATCTAAAACCTTGACGGTCGTTCCATGCGACACCCCATATGATCGATTGACCGTCGAACGGCAGTCTATATGCAATATTCGCAGTGTTCAGGGTGACAGCGCCGACCGACGAAAACAATCGTTTCAATATCATAAGCGACATCGGTGTCTCGGATCACTGCATGTCGCATGAATAGACACGCGAAACGGCATCGGTGGCACGGGATCCTTATAGCTTTCCTATTCTCGCTTTTTATAAATAGGCGGTTCGCCTAACACCCAATCGGTAAGCGATATGACCAGACAGATTATGGCATCCAGAAGGGCGTCGGAAATGAACTATGCGATCAGAGAGATCTCGGTTCCTGCAGACGCACTCGCCAAACAGGGCATGAAGCTCATCCGTCTAAACATCGGAGACCCCAACAAATGGGATTTCGAGACGCCGGAGTACTTCAAGAATGCACTCAGACACGCTGTCGACCATATTGATAACGGATACGGCGATTCTCAGGGGAACCCTGAATTCAGAAAGGCAATCGCGATGAGGGAGAAAGAGAAGCACGGCGTGGAAGTGGATCCGAACAAGATCTTCGTCACGAACGGCGTCAGCGAAGGCATCAGTCTCCTTATGGGTGCGTTCATCGAACCCGGAGACGAGGTACTGATCCCGGGACCGGGTTACTCTTCATACATGCAGTACATCAGATTCTATGGCGGAAATGTAGTTCCGTACAGACTCATCGAGGAAGAGAAATGGGAGCCTGACGTTGACATGCTCCGTTCCCGCATCACCGACAAGACGAAGGCGATCGTGGTCATCAATCCCAACAACCCGACGGGGGCTGTATTCTCCGAGAAGACCCTCCGCTCCATAGGCGATATCGCCGCCGAAATGGAACTTCCGATAATCTCGGATGAGATCTATGACAAGATAACGTTCGGTCCCAAGTTCTTCTCGATGTCCAAATTGCCTTCGGACGTGTCGAGGATAATACTCAACGGGTTCTCGAAAGTGAATCTCATGCCCGGATGGAGGGTGGGATACGGCTACTTCATGGACGAGAATCACATGCTCGATATGATATTCGACGGTGTGATGAAGCAGTGCCGCGCCAAGATCTGTCCAAACGTACCTTGCCAGTGGGCCGCCCAGGCATCGCTGCAGGGACCTCAGGATTATATTGCGGACATGAACCACAGACTCAAGGACAGGGCCGACTTCTCATACAGAAGGCTCAACGAGATACCGGGAATATCCACCAACAAGACCCTCGGTGCGTTCTACATGTTCCCGAAGGTCGAACTTACGGATTGGAAGAACGACAAAGAGTTCGTACTCGACCTTCTCAGAAGCGAGGGTGTCGTTCTCGTCCAGGGATCAGGGTTCTGCGAAGAATTCGGCCAGGGCCACTTCAGGACGATCACTCTTCCGAAAGTTGAGATACTCGCCGAAGCCTACGACAAGCTTGAGAACTTCATGCTCAAACATCAATAAAAACACTCATCCGTCGGGTAACCCCGGCGGAAAGGTTCGTTTATTCCATTCTCTGCAGCATCTTAACTACTGCGTCGACTGCCTGACCGCCCTTCTCAATGCGGTCGACTGCCTGGAGCTGCGTCATGTCCGGTCCGTTGATACCGAGAGCGACGGGCTTGTTGTAGTCGAGCGAGAGATCGGTTATCTTCCTTGATACCTGGGCCATGATGACCTCGTCGTGCTTCGTCTCGCCTTTGATCACAGCTCCGAGGGTCACGACACCATCGATGTTCTTGTCCTCCAGGAGCTTCTTGATCGCCAGCGGCATATCGAAGACACCGGGCACTTTGAACACTTTCACAATCTCAACACCGAGGAATTCAGCTTCGGCCTTGGCCCTTTCGAGCATCATGAATGTGATGTCGTAGTTGAATTCTCCAGCAACAATACCGATCTTGTAGTTCTTCATTAGATCACCTTTGGTTGACCGGACCCGCATCGGCGAATCCCTGTCTCAGACCAGTTCCCGCACGTCTCGTAAGACTCTCTGGACGGAAAAGCAGGTCGTAAACGTTTATCGCATGCTCCCTTGCCCTTTTGTCGGCAAGGAATGCAAGCTCTTTATCATCGGACGCCTCGTCCTCATGGACGAATACCTCGATGATGTGAGTGTTAGTCATTAACTGTGCTCTGATCAGCCCGGTAGACGCTTCATGAGCACACATCTTATCCTTCTGCTGAGGTCCGGGCATCCCCAATGCCATGACTATGTCGCAGTTACGTTCTTCGATGAGCTTCTTGCAGGCGACGGGCAGATCCTTCACACCGGGGACAGTATAACGCTCTATGGAGAATCCAGTCCCCGTGTGCTCTAATTCGTCTATCGCCGAAGCACCCATGTCGTATCTGGCGAACGTCGTATCTGCAATGCCTATTATCTTCATCTGAGATCATCTCTCTCTTGGATCTTTTTGATTATCGCTCTGGTGGCGGTCAGATCCTCTCCGGATTTCCCGGCACGGGCGACACGTATGTTGAAGCCTCTGTCGGCGAGATCCTTCTTCAGCTTATCCTCATCGAACGATTGATCATAGCCCAGCACTATTACGTCGGGTCTGACCTTTTCCACTGTGGAATAGAAATCTCCGTTGCTGCTGCCTAGTATCGCTTTGTCCACGGGTTTCAGCGAAGAAACGATCTTCAGGCGCATATCCTGCGGCATGACAGGCTCATGTTTCCTCTTCTTAACTGTGTCATCGCAGGCGACAATCACGTACAATTCATCGCCCATCGATCTGGCCTGCTCAAGGTATGAGATGTGACCGGTATGAAGGATATCGAACACACCAGATGCCATGACGCGTACCAAATCTTCACATCCCGTCTGCCTTGTATTTGTTCCAAGCTTCGATTATCTCATCGCCGGTCACGAAGGTGAGGCCGTTGTTCTTGGCGTACCTCATCGTGTTCTTCTTGGTCTCCGAATGACCGTCGTCGCCCATCATCTCGCAGATGGTAGCGGACGGTCTCACCCCGGCCATGATCATGAGGGCGGTAGTCAATTCAGTGTGCCCTTTCCTCTCGGTGAGGATGTTCTCTGTTGTGTTGAGGAGGTGCACATGTCCCGGGGCCCTGAAATTCTTGCTGATATCTGCGATGATCTCCTCGGCGGGTTTGTCCTCGAAGATCGTCTTGGCGTACTCGCTTATCGTGAGCGCTCTGTCGCAGTCTGTTATCCCGGTGTATGTCTTGCGGTGGTTGATGGTCACTCCGAATGACGATTTGGTGTTGTCATACGGTATGTCTGTCGGCGCCATGCCTTTCAATATCGGATACTTCGCGACATCGTCCCAATAAATATCGGACATGAACGGAAGTCCGAGGGCCTTAGCGACATCGTATGGTGTTGTGGTGCAGACAAGACCTCCTGCGTTCTTTCTCATCTCTCTGATCGTCTCGTGCGTGACGAATTCGGAAGCGATGGTCATGTCCGTCTCTTTCTCTCTGTAGTCGAAATCATACACAAGAACAATTTTGCCTTTTTTAATATCCTCTATGGCTTTTTCGACACTCATTTATTGAACACCAATCCAAGGGCTGTACCGGAACAGTATAAAAATAACCTTGTTGAATTACCGAGATTATTGTATCGAGTTATTAATTGGTTATTGCAGACGTCCGATTATACTGCCCGCAAAGGATAGCTCGGTCGGTTGCCTCGAATACTTTTTTAATATAATACGTCTACACAGGGACGATCACAATGACCACCATCAACGAAGATGCCCGCTATATCAGGGAAAATGTGATGGCTCATAACGCATGGTTCGAGGAGTGCATACCTATGATCGCATCCGAGAACCTCATGAGCCCTCTTGCCAAGGAGATGCTTATTTCGGATTTCGCTGACAGATATGCCGAGGGTCTTCCCGGCAAGCGTTACTATCAGGGTAACATATACGTCGACAAGGTCGAGACCAAAGCCCTCGAGCTTGCAAAAGATCTGTTCAAAGCCAAATTCGCAGATGTCAGACCCATATCCGGGACTGTAGCCAACATGTCCGTTCTCTTCGCATTCGCGCAGCCCGGGGATACCATCACCACCTGTGCTCTCGCTCAGGGGGCACACATCTCCACCCAGAAGTTCGGTGCGTTCGGACAGAGGGGCGTCAGCTCCGTCCAGTACCCGTTCAACGTCGAGGATATGAACCTTGATGTCGACGGCACGATAAAGCTCCTGAAAGAAGTGAAACCGAAGGTCGCTCAATTCGGTCTGTCGGTGTTCCTCTTCCCTCCGCCGCTCAAGGACCTCCAGGATACGTTCAACGAGATCGGATGCCTTGTCTGGTACGACGCGGCCCACGTTCTCGGACTCATCGCCGGCGGAAAATTCCAGGATCCGCTCAGAGAGGGCGTCAACATCGTTTCGTCAAGCACGCACAAGACGTTCCCCGGACCAAACCACGGTATGCTCCTCGGGAACAATCTCACGGACGATCAGGAAAAGGCACTGCAGAAAGCTGTGTTCCCCGGTGTAACATCCAGCCACCACCTCCATGCAATGGCCGCTCTCGCGATCACCCTCGCCGAGATGAAGGTATTCGCCAAGGATTATGCTGCACAGGCATGCAAGAACTCTCGTGCTCTCGGACAGGCCCTTTACGAGCTCGATGTGCCCGTTCTCTGCCCGAACCTCGGATTCACGAGGTCGCACGCCATCGCAGTCGATGTCAAACAGTTCGGCGGCGGAAAGGATGTTGCAAAGAAGCTCGAGGATGCCAACATCATCTGCAACAAGAACATGCTCCCGTGGGACGAGAGCTCGGTGCACCCGTCCGGACTCAGGTTCGGCGTGCAGGAACTCACCCGCATAGGCATGAAAGAGAGCGAAATGAAAGAGATCGCTTCGCTCGTCGCCCGCGTCTGCAAAGGCGAGGACCCGGCCAAAGTAAAGACCGATGTGAAAGAGCTCAAGAAGAACTTCACCACGATCAGGTACTGCTTCAACGAAGGCGAACCTGCCTACAAGTACCGCAAGCTCGTGGATTGAAACTATAATTCCGAGGGGCGATCCCCCTCGGTGATTTCTTATTTAAAGACGCATATCTACTGACCGTTCAAAGCCGGAGTGATAAAATGGGATTAATGGACAAGCTGGACAACAAGGTCAAACATTACGGGAGCAAACAGAACGAGAACTCCGAGATTAATTCTCTGAACAAGAAGATTAAGGCCGAAGAGGATGCCATCGATGTGAAGAACGCCGACATAGGGGAGTTCTACTGGAATCTTTACGCCAAAGGAGAATTCACGCCGGTGGGCGATTCTGCAGATCTGTTCAAAGCAATAGAGGAGAGCCTCAAGGCCATCGACGGTTACAAGAGCGAGATCGATCAGAGGAAGACCGCCGGAGAGGAAGAGCGCAAGAAGATCGACGAGGATCTTAAGGCCAAAGAAGAACAGAAGGCGGCCGAAGCCGAAGAGCGCAGGAAGAGGCAGGAAGAAGAGCGCAAGGCCAGACAGGCCGAAGCAGAAGCGGCTAAACAGAACAAAGAATGATCTGGCCGTCTTTCAAACACCTTTCCTCATATCATATGTTTATATAATTTGTAGGAGTTCCTAAATTTATGAGTACCGATAATCGTGAAGATTATCTTATCAATATCCTCAGATTGACCGACGGGGAAGGCAGCGTCAAGACCACCGAACTGGCCAATTTCATGAAAGTCTCCCCAGCAAGCGTGAGCGAGATGCTCAAAATCCTCCAGAGCGAGGGCATGGTCAATTACAGAAAATATCGGGGCGTGACGCTTACCGACGAGGGCCTCAAAAAGGCCATGGACCTCAGAAGGAAGCATCACATAATGGAAAGATTCCTCACCGATGTTCTCGACGTCGATCACATGCAGGCGCATGAGGAAGCATGCGTCATGGAGCACATGATGTCCGACGATTCAGCCAACAAGATGTGCAGGATGATGGGTACAAAGGTCTCGCGCGATTGCGAATCATGCACCGACCCCTGCCACGACTCCATCAACATGATGTCCCCCTGCGTTCCGCTCAGCGACATGGATCAGGGGCAGAAAGGTACGATCTCCCATCTCTCGAACACCGATTCATCGGTCGTCAGAAGGCTCATCTCTCTCGGGTTCGTCCCGGGAAGGGCAGTCGAACTTGACGGACGCGTCTCCGATAAGGGAGCAAGGATAGTGAAGATCGGGGACACGACCATCGCATTGGACAAGAACATGGCCTCTGCGGTCATGGTCACAGTTGGTGCGTGAAGATGAGCAGGACCATCCAGGTCGCATTGATAGGCCAGCCGAATGTCGGGAAATCTACCCTGTTCACCAGGATCACCGGCGTAGGGGTCATATCTTCCAATTATCCGGGCACGACCGTGGAGTTCGATGAAGGCACTGTGACACGGGATGACCTGACGATACACGTTCATGATCTCCCGGGCACATACAGCCTGTCCGCGAATTCTGATGACGAGAAGGTCGTCATAGACATGCTGCGCGATCGTTCCAACGATGCCATCATCATCGTTGCCGACGCGATGAATCTAGAACCTACATTAGTCCTCTGCTTCGAGGTCATGGAATTGGGTTACCCCACCATACTCGTACTCAACAAGTACGATCTGGCCTCCAAGAAATACGACATCGATATCGACAAGATGAGTGCACTTCTTGATGTGCCCGTCGTCCCGGTGTCATCGAAGACCGGCGAAGGCGTCAGCGCACTCGTCGATCTCATCTGCTCGGGAAAGGCCCGCGTATCGAAGTACCGCGTCAGATACGACAGCCACATAATGTCATTCGTCGACGAGCTCGAGAACATGATGCCGAACAGGACTCCCACCACCTGGGGCGAGTGCCTGAAGATGGTAGAAGGCCTTGATCAGTTCGTAGAAGCCGCACCCGACAATGTCATTGCAAGATTGTCCGAGATGAACGAGGAGTTCTACAAGATCCACGGCGAGCCGATGAATATGCATATCGCCAGGGACAGATACGGGGAGGCTCACATCATCACCATGGATACGGTGAAACGCACTGCCCGCAAGATGACGCGTGCAGAGAAACTGTCGGATATGACGGTCACGCCGATCACGGGCATACCGATCCTCATCGGCGTCGTTCTGGTCATACTTGCGAGCCTTATATTCCTGGGAAGCTATCTTGCTGAACTGATCGACTGGGCATACACCACTGTCGTAGGGACCGCCCTGATCGATTTCGGACGCTCCATCGGGGGCGAACTCGGCGAGTCGATACTTCGCGGCATAGACGACAGTTTCCGTGCGATACTCGGACTCGTGATACCGTACATCATGGTCTTCTACATAATACTCGGATTCCTGGAGGATACAGGTTACCTTCCGCGTGCCGTCGTCCTTCTGGATACCTCGATGCACAAGCTCGGATTGCACGGCGGGAGTTTCATACCGATGATGGTTGGGCTCGGATGCAACGTTCCGGCGATCATGGCGACCCGTTCTATCAGATCTAAGAGGGAGAGACTGATCCTGGTGACGCTCATCGTGATGGCGATCCCGTGCTCTGCACAGCTTGCAACCATCGTGGGCGTGACAGGCAAATTCGCAGGAATGATCTGGGCCGTCGCAATATTCGCCACACTTGTGGCGATAGCCCTGATTGTGGGCATCGTGATGAACAAATTCCTCAAGTACGAGCCGTCCAACCTTGCGATCGAGCTTCCCGAACTGCAGTGGCCCAAGCTGAGCAATATCTTCTACAAGATGTGGATGAGGACCAAGGACTTCTTCGTCATCGCAGTGCCGCTCCTCATCGTAGGCAGCGTCATCGTAGAACTTGCCATCCACTACAATCTCCTGGACGGTATAATTGGGCCCATGTCCTGGCTTACCGTCGGGCTGCTCGGACTTCCTGCATCGTTGATAATCGCATTCATCGTCGGCATAATCAGGAAGGAGATGGCCTATGCGATGCTCATAATCCTCGCCGGAGAGATGTCACTCACCGAATTCATGACACCCGATCAATTCGTTGTGTTCGGTGTGGTCATGGCGGTATACATGCCGTGCCTCGCGACCCTGACGGCTATGTTCAAGGAGATCGGAATGAAGCAGACGGCAATAGTGAGCTTGGCATCCATTATAGTTGCCGTAGCGGTGGGGTCGGCATTCAATCTGCTCCTTTCGGTCGTTTGACCGTATACGGGACGCACGAAAGATATCAGCGGTGGCTGTAGACCGCGACAAAGTCCTTCTTGTCGTTCTTCTCGATCCTCGCGAAGCCGACCCTCTCGAATTGGACCATGTCGTTCTTCTCGGAAAGCACTGCGTTCTCCACGAGACCGCATGCGACCGTTCCGTCGGGCATGAGTATCTTGGCCTCGGTTGAATCCCTGCCCACCCACTGGATGGCTTTGAATCCCTTCCTCAGTATCGACACATCGGTCCCTGCATATTTTGCGGGGGTGGAGTAGTCGATGTTGCAAAGGTCCTTGAGCCTTACCTTCCCGGCCTCTTTGAATTTGACCGAATCTTCGGATGATATGAACACGGTCTTCGGACCGTCTATGATGTATTCCCTGTTGCCCCTCTCCGGATGATCGGGATGCAACGGGGCCTTGCCGACTATCTTATCGATGCCCTCGATGTCGTATCTTACCGGATCCTGAACGAAGAAATACCTGTTGGCGTTAGGGTCGATGACGTCGCGGTTCATGGCGTAGAGGTTATCCCATGAGAACTGTATGTCGATGGGCTTTATCCCGCTCTCCACCCAGTATCTGCGTATAGCCTCCGGTGTTATCCCCCTTCTCTTCAACGCTCTGACAGTTCCCGTCCTCACATCATCCCATCCGGAATATTCGCCGTCGGCGATGCTCTTTTTGATAAGGGATGTCTTAAGGACCGTGTCGGGTATGTTCACGAGACCGTAGTGGTAGAACTGCGGTTTCTTCCATCCGAAATAATCGTAGATATACTCCTGTCTGAAAGTATTGTTAAGATGATCCTTTCCTCTGATGACATGCGTCATACCCATAAGGTGGTCGTCTATGGCGACTGACAGGTTCATCATCGGGTATGCGATGTATTTGGTCCCTACACGCGGATGAGGGTGCCTGACCAGTCTGAGAGCGACGAAGTCCCTGACCGCGGGATTTGGATGATCGATCGCCGTCTTGATGACCGCAACAGCTTCTCCGTCGGCGTATTCCCCGGCCATGAATCTGTCGAAACGTTCCAACTGCGCCTCTACAGGAAGGTCGCGGCAGGGGCATGCGATCTTTTCTTCTTTCAGCTCCCTCCATTTGTCGCCGTTGCAGGTACAGACGTAACCGTGCCCCATCTCGATGAGTTTCCTGGTATAATCGTAATAGATCTCGAAACGGTCGGACTGAATGACATTCTCGTCGACCTTGACACCGAGCCATTCGAGGTCCTCGGGTATCATCTTGTACGCATCGGGGTCGATCTTTTCGGGATTCGTATCCTCGAATCTGCATATCAGTTTCCCGCCGTACCTTTTGACATATTCGTCGTTGAGTATCGATACGCGGGTGTGGCCTATATGCAGCGGCCCGGAAGGTCCTGGTGCGATCCTCATGACCACGGGGCCGTTGACGTTATCAAGATCCGGGAGGTCATTCCTGCGCTCCTTCTTCTCCTTGACAAGCATGGAAGGATCCTCTTTCTGGAGAGCTGCGGTCTGGGCGTCGAGACCCATGGCGTTGATCTCCGCAACGATGGAATTGATGAGCGGAACGAGTTCTGCAGACCTGCTCCTGTATTCCGGGCACTCCCCGAGGATCTTTCCAACGATCGCCTTCGGATTGGCCTTTCCCTTGAAGAACACGGCATTCTGCAACGCATATTTCCTGATGAGGACCTCGACGTCTTCTGTCATAGGTCACCGCTATCGCGTGCGCGTATATTACTTTTGCACGAACGAGACGTCAATAGATATCCATGCAGTAGAGATAGAAGCGGTCTTTTCTGATCATTGTGCGGACCTTCCGCACGGCGATCTTTTCGCATCCCAAATGATCGTAAAAACCATAATTGCAATAATCATCCGTCATGATGTAAAGGGAAGCACATCCCCTGGAAAGTGCGTACTTTACGAATCCCTCAACGAGCACCTTTCCAATGCCTTTTCCGCCGAATTTATCCTTTACAATGAAGCCGACGATCTCGCCGTCGAAATCGTGACCGGCGGATGCGAGCATATCCTCGTCCGCCGCTTCTATCCTCGAATTGTATCTGAGAATGTACCTGCCTTTGACGGTCCCGCTCACGGAACATACGTCGGCGTCGATCCTTCTTTCTTTCTCTTCGTCGGATATGATCATCGGAGCGTCGCCGGCTCTGCCCATTATGAATCCGGCGAATTCCCCGTCGACTATAGCGGCCTTGCCGTAATTGGAACGCGACAGGTAATCTGTCAATACAATATCGATGAAGGGGAGTGATACGGAATCGTCCATCCTCGATGTCTCCGGCCAGAGAGATGAGCGTATCATGCCCCCTATGGCGGGCATATCGGCCATGCATATATCTCTGAAAACGGCCGTCAAGGTTGTATCTCCGAAAGAGTTTGGACGGGCACAGGTAATACCCGTGCCCGTCGGCTTCATCTCTCCTGCACCTGCAGTTTCGAGAGGAGTTTCTCCACTTCCGCTTTCGGGAACGCGGGGTCGTCGATGCTCAGCATGGATGTGAGCATCTTCCTCGTGTTCGGGCTCTGCGGGAGCATGTATCCGCATTCGCGGTACAGGTCCTCGCTCTGACGGCGGAATGACATCTCCAGTGCGCTCATGAGCTGGCGGAAGACCGGATCATCCGTTCCTTTCCCAAGTGCACGGCAGACGCTCTCTCCTTCGCAATCGACCTTCGCCGCATCGAATATGCTCTCGCATACCTTCTCGGTCTTAGGCTGCTGAGGCGGGTAGTTGTCCGGCACCAGCGATATCGCATGGGACGGGCATGATCTGACGCACATCCCGCAACCTATGCATTTATCGAAATCCACCTGTCCGTTCTCCGTATCCGTCGCTCCTGTGGGGCAGACGTAGAGGCAAAGACAGTCCTTTGTGCACAATCTTATAGTTCTGAATGCGTGCATGATAATCACACCCTCGGGATCTTGACGAGTTTGAAACTCGGGACCTTGCAGATCGGGCAGATGGCCGGAGGCTCATCGCCGATGTAGATGAATCCGCAAATGTCGCATACGTAGACGTTCGTGTTCTTCAGAAGGTCGTTGCCCTCTTTTCCGTAACGGTCCATCAGACTCTGAAGGATCGCCGTAACTTTTCCACTCCAAGTGGCGATACGAAGGGCACCGCGGTCCTTCACGTTCTCGGACGCCTCTTTCGCAGAGGGCAGATTCTCGTTAAGGTTCTCATTGATGATCCTAAGGAGATCCTCTGTCGAAGCGTTCTTCACGGGCTTCGCTTTGCCCATGTAGTAATCGGAGAGTTTCGCGAACATCGCGGACTCTTCCATCAGGCACTGTTTTTCGCAGCCTTTTGAGAGGTTGGAACATAATGCAGCCATCTCTTCGACGCTCATTTCACGAAGAGCATCGTCATATCCTGCGGGAACGGATGTCATATCGTCGCTGGAAACGGCCGACACTGTTTTTGCAGCATTTTTTGCGGCCTTAGGGGCCGGTTCTTCGGGATCCTCGTCGATAAGATCGAACATAGATTTTGGCGATCCGCAAAGAGGACAGACCCAATCCGCAGGTAGGTCCGCAAACTTTGTACCGGGTGCGATCTTGGCCTCTGGAATACCCAGTGCCTCATCGTAGATGTACCCGCACATCAGACATTTGTATCTGCTCATATTGCACCGTCCCCTTACGAGCGTCACGCTCGTATTAATAACAGAATGTTGCGAGGGACGGTAAGTCGGCAGATAATGTCTCAATGACGGCCTATATTAAAATACGGTCTTGGCGATTGGGAAAACATGTCTGTCGGAAGATGCCTAAACGGTTCCGAATCTGTCGTTAAGGAAAAGATCGATCCGGATTCACAGAGGACAACAGAGATATTGCTCGATGACCAGAACGCCACGGTCGTCTTCACCGGTCTGAACGGAGGGAGGGCCGTGGGCAATCTCTTCTCCACCAGGGAGAAGATCGCAGATGCAATGGGCATCGACCCCAAGGACATCGTATCCCATCTCTCTCGCGCAATAGACAATCCGATAGGGACCAAGATCGTATTCGACCCTGCCTTCAAAGAGTGCAAATGCAAGACGGATCTGATGAAACTACCGATCTGCAAATATTATCCTAAGGACGGCGGCAGATACATCTCGTCCGGAGTGATCGTTTCCGAATACGACGGCAAAAAGAACGTGTCGTTCCACAGGATGATGATCGTGGACAAGGACACGATCGCAGTACGTCTGGTGCCCAGACACCTTTTCACGATGTACAACGCGGCCAAGAAAAAAGGCGAAGAGCTGAAGATCGCCATCTGCATCGGAGCGGATCCCGAAGTTCTCTTGGCAGCCGCGACCTCGCTGTCTTACGAGACGGACGAGCTGACTGTCGCTTCTGCGATGCAGATGCAGTCCAAAGGCGAACCGCTGACTGTAGGAAGGACCGACAACGGGCTTCTCGTACCCGCGGAATGCGATTACGTCCTCGAAGGAAGGATCACGCTCGACACCATGAAAGAAGGACCTTTCGTGGACATGACCGGCACATACGACTTCGTCCGCGACCAGCCGATCATCAAGATCGACAAGATATGGTCATGCAAAGACCCGTACTTCCAGATACTCGTGCCCGGCGGCAACGAGCATCACATATTCATGGGGCTTCCACGCGAACCTATGATATACAGGACCGTCAAACAGGCCGTTCCGAGAACACATGCGGTGCGCCTGACCGAAGGGGGCTGCTGCTGGCTGAATGGCGTAGTGTCCATCACGAAGAACAAAGAGGGCGACGGAGTGAATGCTATCATGGCAGCATTCACCGGCCACCCGTCCATGAAGAACGTGATAATCGTTGACGATGACATTGACATCTTCGATGACAGAGAGGTCGAATGGGCCGTTGCGACAAGGTTCCAGGCGGACAGGCTGGTCACAATAAAGGATGCTGCCGGATCGTCGCTCGATCCAAGCTCTGACGGAACTACATGGAAGGTCGGCATAGACGCGACGATACCTCTCGGCAGGGACAGATCCGCATACGAGAAAGCGAAATTAAAAGAATGAATAATTTTACCTGACGGCCGGCCATTAGACCGGCCGTCAGAAGATCATTTCCACCAGTTACCGACCATGTCGATGGTCTCGGATCTCTTTGCTCCGATGCTGATTATCCCGACAGGTATGTTGGTATAATCTTCGATGAATTTGATGTATTTCTTCATATTCTCTGGGAGCGATTTGAATCCTTCCTTTACAAGTTCGTCCGAATCATCCCAGCCGCTCCAGCCGTCGAATTCCTCGTAGATCGGTTTGGCCCTCTCGAGTTTACTCAGAGATGCGGGGAAATGCTTGACTACCTCTCCGTCGATCTCGTAAGCCGTGCAGACGTAGACCTTCTTGTAATCGTTCAGCACATCGAGCTTGGTGACCGCCCAGTATCCGAATCCGCACAGCCTCGCAGCGTGCTCGGCAACGACCAGATCCAACCAGCCGCATCTCCTGCCTCTGCCGGTGGTCACTCCGAATTCCCCGCCCTTCTTCTGCAGTAAGACCTCGTCCTCCCCGTGAAGTTCGGTCACGAACGGGCCTTCGCCGACACGTGTAGTATACGCTTTCAGGCATCCGACGACAGTGTCAATGCGGTTCGGAGCGACTCCCGCCCCGGAGCATATGCCGCCGCCGACCGTCGACGAGGATGTCACGAACGGATATGTTCCGTGGTCGATGTCGAGCATCGCACCCTGAGCCCCCTCGAACAGAACGTTCTTCCCTGCATCCAGCTCGTCGTTGACGAGAACCGATGTGTCGCAGATGTATTTTCCGAACATCTCGCGCCACCCTTCGAATCTTTTCTCGAATGATTCGTTGGTGCAATGACACTCGTCTGCATGCATCATCTTCAAAAGATCCTTCTTGTACGGAAGGATGAATTCCGTCTTCTCGCGAAGGAGCTCCGGTTCAAGCAGGTCGCCGACCCTGAATCCGTTCCTCGCGATCTTATCCTGATAGGCAGGACCTATTCCTTTCTTGGTGGTCCCGACTGATTTTTTCCCGCGATAGACCTCTTCGGCTCCGTCGAGGCGTTTATGATAGTTCATGATGAGATGGGCTCTGTCCGAGATACGGAGGCCGTCCACGGATAGACCTGCATCCGTGATCTGTTTCATCTCCTCCATCATGTCCTCAAGATTGACAACGACACCGTTCCCGATGACGGCCAACTTGCCTTTCCTCAGAATCCCGGATGGCAGCAGGTGGAGCTTGAACGTCTTGTCGCCTATGACAATAGTGTGTCCGGCGTTGTTCCCGCCCTGGAAACGAACGACAGAATCCGCGTCCTCGGCCAGATAGTCAGTAATCTTCCCCTTACCTTCGTCGCCCCACTGGGCACCAATGATCGCAAGAGTAGGCATGATGTCACTAATAGCGTCTAAGGCCATCCGATATATATTAAGTTGGACGCGCTCACTCGCGGGCGGTCTTCTCGAAAATGGAGATCACATCTTCTGTCGACAATTCGGTCTTGAACGCGGTCGGAGAAATATGAGTCTTAGATGTCCTGCCGTACTCATTGAGTCTCTCGATGAGCTTTTCGAACGGCGGCGTGGATACCTTGAGCATCGACGACAGCTCGCTAACTTCGTAAAGATAGGGCACGTCATCTATCTCTTCCCTCCAGATATCCAGCATCTTCGTGCACCTGTTCTCTTTGGCCGTGTTGTCGGCGTTCATCTTCGAAAGGTGCTCCTTATCGAACAGCCCGCCGCCCCAGAACGGGCCGTAGACGTGCTTTTCGTCCGGTGTCGGAGAACACGACCTTTCAAGCGTGACGGGATCATAGGACAGGTAGGTGAGCTTTGACAGCGAATCATCCGCCTTCCCCGCGCCGTCCAATACCTGGACATATGTTCTGAAGTAATGGTCGGCACTGAACGAGAGCATAGGTCTTAGGCCTTTATCGAATTTGGCCATCTCTCTCGCCAGCGTCCCTATGAGAATCCTCAGTCCAGCCTCGTGGCACATCGGCCCCCTGAGCGGACGGCATTGATAGCGTCTCTCGCATTTGGCCCTGTGAGCACCTGCAAGCGGTGCGGAATCCGTTGCCGTGATCGCAAGTATCCCGTGCCTTTTAACACCCTGAATGGCAGAATGAAGGAACGGCATCGGAGATCCGAACGGATCTATGTCGATGTAATCGTAAACGTTCTCGGCCAGGAGCGAATGAAGGTTCCTGTTCGATGCAACGCAATTCGTCAGACCGTTCAATTCGATGTTCGCATTAATGTAAGGTATCGCAAAAGAGCTTATGTCATTGGCTGTGACGATCGTCCTGGGAGCTTCGTTGGCTATCCTGACGGCTCTTGAGCCAGTGGCAGTCATAGCATCGACGACGCTCATCTCTCTGTCGAAGGCACGCAGGAACATGACGCTTACGTCCCTGTTGAAGGCCATCTGCTCGTTGAAGAAAACCGACCCCATGATCTTGCCGGGACCACCGGACGAATGATCTATCGGGACCAGGAGCTTTGTGGGCCCCTCTTGGATCTGTACGCTCTCCATTTACTGGATTTCTCCGTTCATGAGACGCACGATCTTGTACGGCAGAAGATTCCTGTTGGTAGGGGTGACTTCCAGTATCCTGACGTCGTCTCTCCTTCTGATATCCTGCAGAAGAGGGTTCCTGGATTTTTTATGCAGGGTAAGGATCATGGGTTTGTCGACATCAAGGGCCTCTTTGACCATATCGATGAATGCCTGGCTCTCCACTTCCATCTTGCCTACTTCGTCGATGACTATCACATCGCAGTTCTCGCAGGCATGCTTGATGGCCGCGACGCCGATCCTCTCCAGGACTTTGGTGTCAATGCCGAGCTTTCCGACCATGATCTTGCTCTCGATGTTCGTGTGGGCAAAGACCTCAGTCTCCCCGGTGAGTAGATCTCTTGTTGTGAAACCGATACGGTACCTCCCCTCGATGATAGGTTCGTCGATCATTCCGCCGATCGTCAGTTCTTCTTGGCGCAACATATCGATGACGCGTAGCAGTGCTGTGGTTTTTCCAGCACCCGGAAGTCCAGTAATACCGATTTTGATGTCTGAGATCATGCATCCACACCCAGGGATTCTGAACCTGGAATGTCATTCCACTATTAATTGTTGTCCAGAATTTCTATTGGATTACAAAATTAATTTCATTCAGATACTCTGGATATGTACATCAGCGGGTATTTCAGATCCTTATCGTAGCGCATCTCGGCCGTGACCTCGACCTTGTCAATCTTGATCTCCAATACAACATCCAACATGTCGCCGGTAAGCGAGAGATAGCTGTATTCATCCGTCTTGGGTCTGAAGAAAGATCGATCGATATGTACCTTTACGGACTTAACATACGGCTGTACGAGAACACCTCTCTCGATGGACCTCTCCAAAAGTTCCACGCTGGATTCGTCTACTGGAACTCCGACGAACTGATGGTAGATCGTACCCATCTTGATGCCAGCCTCGAACATCGCCCTCTCTTTGGTCGAGCAGCAGAACATATCTGCGGCCTTCCGTTCCCTGTTCTCCATGGCCGAACATAGGCCCGACAGTTCTTATAGGTGATGATTGGACGGCCAGCGCAGTAAGACGAGACCGTACAATACCCAGATAATGATTTTAAATATGTTGCGTATTACCCGTCGATGGCAGACAT
>CAZXIY010000023.1:0-19499 GCA_964640935.1 uncultured Methanomassiliicoccales archaeon | reverse complement strand
GCTATTTCGAATCTGTTAGAAATGATAATCGAATTACCGAACACACTTTCTGACGGCTCAAATTTAATAATCAGTCAGACGATACGCCCTTATGGCTGACAGTTGCAGGATGGAGATCCTTTACATGGATCCGGATACATACACATCCATAGCCACGCACGAGCTCAGGCAGGCCATCCTCACTGCCCTTTTCAAAGAGGCGTACAACGGGAAATCGATGACCAAGCAGGAGCTCGCAGACAAGCTCGGCATAAAGTACCAGCAGCTCGTTTATCAGCTGACGAATCATCTTCACGATTTTTGGACCGTCGTCGGCGAGGAGAAGGTCCGCGGAACGAGGATGGAGTACATTGCTCCGGCGAACGCCCACGGGATTTACATCTGCATAGGGAAGGACAGAAAGCTCTATGTCGTGGATCCGATCGCAGAGCTTTACGGTCCGCTTTCGGAGGTCGGGCTCAGATGCGATTCCTGCTCAGTCGAAGAGGCAGAGTATTGCATAAAGTCCCTGATATCAAAGAAGATCATACCCGGCGATCTCAGTGTCTCCGAGAGGGAGACCCTCAGCGTCAACAAAAGGAGCGGACTCGGGCCCTTGGACAGAGGAATGATCGAGGCTTTGAAAGGACTTGCGGCCGGCGATAAGTGTACGCTGACCATTCCGTGCGAAAGATGCAGCTTCATGAAGAAGAAGAACCTGATAACAATAGCATGATGGCACCATCAGCAGGTCTGCTCATCTATTCTCAATTAACAAACGATTTATCGCTGAATGCCATGCTGGGGTCGATGACCACCGACGGAAGGACAAGACTCGTCGTGCTCGGAGGATACCTCGGAGCGGGAAAGACGACATTGGCTGTCAACCTTGCAAAATCTCTCAAGAGCGATCGCGGAAAGTCGACCTCTATTATCATGAACGATCAGGGCGATGTTCTCGTCGATACCGAATACTCTAAAGATTCCGGCTTCGACACCAGGGACATAATGGGTGGCTGCTTCTGCACGAATTTCGATAAGTTCGTCTCCAGCGCCAGGACATTGGTCTCCACCGGAAAACCGGACGTCATCATAGCGGAGCCGATAGGTACGTCGACCAACATCATGAGCAGCGTCGTCGCTCCTATGAGATCGCTGCATCCGGATGAGTTCAGCGTCGCGCCGTTCACAGTGGTCGTGGACTGCGTGAGAGCTTTGGACATCCTTTCGCAGAACAAGCAGAGGGACGTCAACACGGTCGACATAATCCCCACGCATCAGATACGCGAAGCGGAGATCATAATCCTGACGAAAGCGGATCTCGTCGATGCGGGAACGGTCGGAAAGATCAAGGATGCCGTATGGGGTATCCTTCCGGGCATAGACATCATAGAGACGTCGTCCGTCGATCTCAGGAATGTCGACAAGATCATGGATATGATCCTTTCCGACAGGACGAGCACCCGTGCTCCGACCGGAGAGAAGAACCAGGGATTCGCATTCGAGAAGGCCAAGCTCGGCTGGTATTCCGGAACGTACGAACTGATCCCCAAAGGAGATGTGGATATGTACTCTCTCGAGAGCGATATGATGAAAGGCATCGCAGCTGACTACGGAGCGGAATCGATCGTTCACGTCAAGGTCATAATCGAATCCAAAGAAGCAGCCGCGAAGATGTCGTTGGTCCAGGGGACAATGCAGGTCGATGGGATCTACGGATCGAGATACATCAAGACGCCCGGGAAGCTCGTTCTAAACGCAAGGGTCGTCTCTCCGCCGAAGATGCTGGAGGACACGATGCGCAAACTCGTCGAATCCATGTTGGAGAAGTACCCGATGGAACTCAAGAAGACGGGCGTGAAATGCTTCACGCCGAAACCAGTATCGCCGTCGCTTTTATTCTTTGTATGATTCATATTTCGGAAAAACCCTTTATTTTCCATATTTCTTAAATCCATTTTTCGTGATTTTTTTACGATTTATAAAAATCAGTTGTCTATTAATTATTGAAAATAATAGACAATTGTCTATTTTTTCTAAAAGTTGAATATAAAGGACAATTAAGTATTTATCTCACATCTGAAATTCGTTCAATCACTTGTTCGCGTAGGCCGCTCGACCGAAACGAATGCAAGGTGATCATGATGAATTACATAGAGAATTCGAGATCCACCACGGGAACCAAGACCCGTGTGCCCGACATAAGCCCCATAAGCGGCATGTGTCCGATCTGTGTCGAGGACTGCAATACCCTCTGTGAGGTCGGTAAATCCGCCTTCAGGGGAAGGGAGGTCCTGTATCCCAGCCCCGAGTACTTCGGAAGGAGCACGGCGGCTTCGAACAAAGATTTCTTCCTTGACTGGTCGCACTTCCAGATCATGGCAGAGCTCCTGACCGCGAAAGGCATCGAGCCCAACTCCGATGTGGCATTCTTCGAGAACGCCGACATATCGACTGTCATCGGAACCAGATCCAAGAACAAGATCCCGATGAAGCTCCCGGTGCACATCGCCGGACTCGGATCGACCGCTGTCGCTAAGAACAACTGGAAAGAGCTCGCGGCCGGAGCAGCAATGTGCGGTATCTGTGAGGTCATCGGAGAGAATGTCTGCGGTATGGACCACGATGCAGTTTATGCGAACGGAAAGGTCCAGGATTCCCCCGACCTTGCGTTCCGTGTGAAGTCATACAAGGATTTCTGGGACGGCAAGAACGGGAGGATCGTCTTCCAGACGAACGTCGAGGATCAGCGCGGCGGATGCGACGAGTATGCGATGTCGAAACTCGACGTCGAGGTCATCGAGAGGAAATGGGGACAGGGTGCCAAGGCGATCGGCGGAGAGGTCAGGCTTACAACGCTCGAGAGAGCTCTCGAGCTTAAGAAGAGAGGATATCTCGTTATGCCGGATCCGGAAGACCCAGCTGTCCAGAGAGCATTCAAGGACGGACTGTTCAAGAGCTTCGAGAGGCACAGCCGTGTCGGATTCCCGAAATACGAGCCCTTCGTCGAGGATATCGATCAGCTCAGATCCAAAGGAGCGAAGAACGTGTTCCTCAAGACCGGAGCATACAAGCCCGAGGTAGTCGCATTCACAATGAAATGCGCATCCGATGCGAAGATCGACCTCCTGACATTCGACGGAGCAGGCGGCGGAACAGGTATGTCGCCTGTACCTATGATGAACGAGATGTCCACGCCTTCGATCCACCTCTACTCCGAGGTAATGCAGTGCGCCAAGATCCTGAAGTCGCGCGGCAAATTCGTCCCGGACATATCGTTCGCGGGCGGATTCGTCAACGAGACCCAGATGTACAAGGCAATGGCATTCTCCGACATGGGCGAGGGCCCGATCGTGAAATCCATCGCGATGGCAAGGACACCTATCCTCGCAGCGATGAAGGGAAGGCACTTCGCAGAACTCGCGAAAGAAGGCAAACTCCCGGCATCGTTCGTAGATCAGTACGGAGACAAGCCCGAGCAGTTCTTCATATCATCTGGGAACGTCGCGAAGAAATTCCCGAAGAAGAAGCTCGGAACCGAGATCCCGTGGGGAGCGGTCGGTCTGTACACATACCTCAACGACAGGGTCGGAGAGGGTCTCAAACAGATCATGGCAGGAACCCGCAAGTTCAAGCTCGACTGCATCGAGAACGCGGACATCGTGGCTCTTACTGAGTACGCGAGCAAGGTCAGCGGTATCGAGACACTCGAGGACAGGGCCGCAAGGGTCATGTCCGCGCTCCTCTGATCGCGACAACGATCTAAAACCTCTTTTCAAATCATTTATGCCGTCCTTCGGGACGGCATTACCTTCTCTTCATGTTTCGTCTCGAATGCAATCTTGCAACAGAATTATACGAGTCATCGATCATGTACACCCGGTGATGGGATGTCTTTGTTCAATAGGAAAACGGTTCTTCTTCCGAGACAGACGATGACTGTCGGCGAGTTCGATATCACAGTTGACGGAGCCTACCGTAACGTGAAGACGTTCCCGTTGGAAACGAAGAAGGGGAAGTCCCTGTTCGTCTATCTGAAATCCGATATCGGCGTGGATGTGTCCGTGGTGGACGCGAAAGGCATGGACGAGAAATTCTGTCAGGCCGTTAAGGATCAGACGATAGGCCCGGTACCGATCATGGAGAAAGGTACCATGGCCCTGCTGGTCGGCGTATACCAAGGGGATCTGGCACACATAGAGATAGAGGTCTGGATGGAGTGAGATCCCGATGTCATTCAAGATGATGAAAGGGGTCAAAGGAGGATATTGGTTCGACAAATCCTCCGGCAATCTCGATCTTATGACAAAGCAGGATAAGATCACGGTCACAGTATTCGCCGTATCTCTAGCCGCATGTCTGCTGGCAACTATGCTGATAATATTGTACACAGAGTTGAAGTTCTTTGAGATCGCCGTGCTCATAACCACTCCGTTCTTCCTACTGGGTATGGTGTCGTATCTGCGCGGAAGAAGATGGATCATACTTGCTGTCACGATCGCGGTCTCAGCCGCCCTGTACTTCTTCCTGCGCATAGACCCGACGATCCTGTTCTTCATAGTGTTCACGATGATAGGGTCTGTAGGCGTGGTGTCCCTCGTAGTGGTCCTCCAAAGGCTGCTCTTCTATCGTATCCTCCATTCTGTCGAGTATCTGAATGTGAAGGAGAAGATGAGCGTATGGGATAAGGGCGTGGCGTTCCTTTTCAACATACCCAGAGATCTGGATACCAGGAATCTGACCATGGATTACAATCTCAAAAGGGCATCCATACCGTGGGGCGAGATAAAGGAGACGATGTCGTTGGGTCTCATGATCGGGATATTTCTGTGGATATACATATCGATGAATCCGGCATTCATGGACATAACATCGTTCTCGAATGCCCCGCTGTACATATTCTCGCTCGTTCTGTACATACCTGTCATCGTCATGCCGTGGTCCATATTCAGGTCGCTGAATGTCAGGATAGAGACGAAATATCGCGATTTCACGCTCTATAGCGGGATCAAGGAGACGCTCAAGAGGATGGTCGTGCCGATGTTCGCGGCGTTCATGTTCATACTCATAGCCGTGAACGAGAACGGCCTCGTTTCCGTCTTCGGTTTCATCGCTCTGTCGGTGATCATGAATATGGTCATAATCGGTCTCACGTCGGCGATCTACTACACGATGTTCGAGAGCAAGATCGTCGATGACATCGTATCGAAATGGAGGGCGTTCCGCCCGGTGTCTATAACTGTCGGGGTGGAGACCGAGAAGAAGAGAAAAGAATATCCCGGGACGCCGAAGAGGGACATGTCCGACTTCGGCGAATTGGTATTCCCGGATGAATCTTCAGGAATCGAATGAATCGTTCATCCTGCCCGGTTTCACAAGTGAATCGAGTATCGGAAGGAAGATCTTCCCGGAGGCATAGCCCTCGGTCTTTCCAAGACCCAGCAATTCCGGCTCTTTCTCGTTGTTGATGACGACCTGTGATTTCTGGTATTTTCCGTCGAGCGAGATGAAGGGTCTGTCGAGATCCATCTTCGCGACATCGAGTATCATATCGGCCATGAACTGGATATCGTCCGGTGTGAAATCCTCAGGAACGTCTAGCATGAACGAGTTCATCTCGGTCGTGCCGTTGAGCATGTATTTGACCTCGGTCTTGTCCATAAGAGCCTTGAATCTCTCGAAATTCTCATGATCTGCGAGTATCTCGAGTACGCGCTCTTTCCAGACATCGCCAATCTCGAGATACATGGCATCCTTGCCCAATACTTGCCACATGACCCGGTTAATCTGCTGTATGATAGATAAAGTGAACGCAAGTCACTCTGTCAAACATTTAAGAACATAAGGGGCATTCGGAACGTGAGCGTGTTCGGATGGCAGATTTCACAGTCACACCTTGGGAAGTAACGGGTGACATCGATTACGATGAGTTACAGAAGAAATTCGGTACGACGCCGATAGACGACAAATTGATGTCCAGATTGTCCAAGTACGGCGAGATACATCCGATGCTCAGGCGCGGGGTGTTCTATTCCCACAGGGACCTCGACCTCATACTGAACGAATACGATAAGGGTAACAAATTCATACTTTACACCGGAAGGGGCCCGTCCGGGAATACGCACCTCGGACACATGATGCCGTGGATATTCAACAAGTGGGTGCAGGACACGTTCAAGGTCCCGATGTACTTCCAGATGACGGACGACGAGAAATTCCTGTTCAAGGATCTGACCCTTCACGACACACGCAACATGGCATACGAGAACGCCTTGGACTTCGTTGCATTGGGTTTCGATGTGGACAATACCAAGATAATACTCGACACGGAATGCGTCAAGACGCTGTACCCGATAGCTCTGAAAGTTGCGAAGAAGGTTACGTTCTCCACAGCGAAAGCAGTATTCGGATTCGAGAATTCCACAAACATAGGGCAGATATTCTTCACGTCGATGCAGGCCGCTCCCGCATTCCTCGCAACGGAGCGTTCGGGCAAGCAGGTCCCCTGTCTCATACCCTGCGGCATAGACCAGGATCCGCACTTCAGAGTGTCCAGGGATGTCGCTCCGGGACTCAATTATCCGAAGCCGGGGATGGTCTACTGCAAGATGTTCCCGGGTCTTAACGGCGGGGACAAGATGTCGTCATCTGACGAGAACGCAACGATCTACACGACCGACAGCGCCAAAGCGGTGAAGAAGAAGGTCGGAAGGGCGTTCACCGGCGGATGCGTATCTGTGGACGAGCAGAGGGCAAAGGGAGGAAATCCCGAGGTCTGCGCTGTATTCAAGTACAATTACTATATGTTCGAACATGACGACCGCAAACTCGAAGAGATGGCACAGAAGTGCAGGAACGGAGAGGTGCTGTGCGGCGAGTGCAAGATGGCCCTCACCGAGAAGATCAACGTCTTCCTGGAGGATCATCAGGCGAAGAGAGAAGAGGCCAAGGAGGTCGTGGGGGACATGACCTTGGATGGTTTCAAATGGTGAGATGGTAAAATGGAGATGTCGGAGATTCTGAAAGGGCTGAGCTATAACGAGAAGAGACTTCTGTTGGCTCTGAAGAAGGTCGGAGGTGTCGCTACACCGGAGGAGCTCATCAATAAGAGCGATTTCACTCTGGAGGTGGAGATAATGGGCTCCGCATCATGGCTTTCCACCAAAGGACTCGCCGTCATCGACGAGAAGCAATCAATATTCTACAAGCTCGGGGACGAGGATGTCGCCAAGAACGGACTTCCGGAGAGGCGCGCGATCATCGCGATATCCGATGCGGGCGGGAAGATGGACCTTTCCGACCTGGCCAAGAAGATGCCGAACGGCGAGGACAGGATAGCCGTCGGATGGCTCAAGAGGAAGGGACTCGCCGATATAGTCAAGAACGGCGACTCCAAGACACTGATACTGACGGATGCCGGAAAGAAGATGCTCGGCGGCAAGATGCCCGATGAGATACTCATCGAGAAGCTTTCGAAAGGTCCGATGCCGAAGGATGAGGCCGATCCGGCCGTTGTAAAGGACCTCAAAGGACGCCAGGGTATGGTCGTTGAGGAGACAGAGGTCGACAGGACGATCAGGCTCACCGACGCCGGAAAAACGGCCGCGGATTCGGGTATAGAACTCAAAGAGGAGATCGCCCAGGTCACGGACGGTCTGATACAGAGCGGCAAATGGAAGGATGCCGAGTTCAGAAAATACGATGTGCAGACATTCGCTCCCGCGGTATATCCGGCGAAGAAGCATCCGCTGTCGAGACTCGGGGCAGAGGTCAGGCGTCTCTACACTGAGATGGGATTCACCGAGGTCGACGAGGAATATGTCGAACCCGCATTCTGGGATCTCGATGTCCTCTACGTTCCGCAGGACCATCCTGCAAGGGACCTTCAGGACACGTTCTATCTCAGCAATCCGAAGAGGTTCGACCTCAAGGACGAGAAGCTCGTACAGACGATCAAGGAGATACACGAGAACGGCGGAAAGACCGGATCTACAGGATGGGGCGGCAAATGGTCGAGGGAGATGGCCGAGCAGGCGATGCTCAGGACCCATACCACGGTCAATACAATAACGTACATCTCTAAGCATCCGGAGGCTCCGGCCAAGGTGTTCTCGCTCTCCAGGATATTCAGGAAGGAGTCGATCGATGCGACGCATCTTCCGGAGTTCACGCAGATCGAGGGTATCGTCATCGACGAGAAAGGGAACTTCGACATGCTCATCTCGCTCGTGAAGGAATTCTATGCGAAGATGGGATTCGATCAGATAAGGATCAGGCCTGCATACTTCCCGTATACAGAACCGTCCCTCGAGCTCGAGGTGTTCTTCAACGGGAAATGGATGGAGTTGGGCGGAGCGGGGATATTCAGACCCGAGGTCGTGGCCCCGTTCGGCGTGAAGTACCCTGTGCTCGCGTGGGGATTCGGATTCGAGAGACTCGCCATGCTCAAGTGGAACATCAAGGATATCCGCGATCTCTACATCTCGGATGTGGACGATCTCAAGAAGAGCCCTATAATCTGATATCGAGTTCTTTTACGAGGTCGTCGATCCTCTTTTTCCCTTTATCTGGGATACCGCTCTTGGCCTTCATGAGGATCGCATAGGCGTCGCTGTCCTTCCCTTCATGTTTCTTTATCTTTGCGAGAATGATGAACCTCTCGGTCGCCACAGTTGCGTTGGATGTATCGAATATCCCAGTGATATTTTCGGCGACCTTTTTGGCATCATCGAATTTTCCCTGATCCATAAGAATTTCGGCTATGCGTATCTCGGCCATCGGATTTGCGGAACTCAGATGGGTAAGGATCGCCATGGCATTAGCAATGTTCCCTTTTTTATATTCGATATCAGAATGATATATCTCAGACAGCGATTCATCGTATTCTGCGAGCTTTTTTACAGCAATCTCTGCATTATCAAAATCATCAGAAAGCAGATCGATCTTCACGGTAACAGACAACGTATTTACTGCGAATCTGGCCGGGGTCTTCGGATATTTGGTTATCAGATTGAGCGAGTCATATACGTCGTCATTCGCAGTTGCCAGGAAGTCGTGTTCATATTCGCTTACAAGTTTGCACGCATCACGGTTTCTTCCCGAACTCACCATATGATACAATATCTCGTGTATACACGTTGTACGGTCCAGATCATCTTTTACGATATGGTCGACCCAATAATCGCATGCAAAGCCGTGCCAAGCATCCCTGTCCAACGGATTAGCCGCATCCAAGACCTTACTTCTCAGTTCTTTGTCTATGGCAGTATATTCGGTGACATCCATCGGAATTACCGATTTGTTGTGCGGCGGGAGCATGGACATTGGAATAGGGATCCTGAATGCGCACGCGCACCCCAATGCTCTCATGTCATCCTTTGAAAGTTCATTCAATATTATATTGGCATCCTGTCTTTTCAGATCCAGAAGGGAATCTATATCGATCCCGTTCTTCTCTGCGATCTCCTCTATCTTCGGGACCTCCAGCATGCCCTTGGGGGTCAGAAGGTACGATCTTCTTTTGACCTTCCCGCCTTTGATGTGGGTCTGATGCTCATCGACCTTTCCGGCCTCTCTGAGCTTCTTCAGTTCTATCGATGCATGGGCGCGGGAGATGCGGAGCGACGTGGCCACGCCGTCCTGGGTCAGATCCCACGGAATGTTGTAGATGTCGCTCGGATCTGTCATCTTGTATCTGTTCAAATGCATGATGATTCTTTGGCCTATGCTCAAACTGGTCATCTGGATCCCTGTCTGGGCCGATATGCATACCGCCGTATTCTATGCTTGCGGTCCATTGCGAAACCACAAAAACATTAATCACGATTCCGCCGATGAGGGTCGCATGGTAAGACTTCTGGTATGCAGCGAGAAGGATCTTCCGTCGGTCAACATGCGTTCGAAACTGATGGGCAAGCGCGACTGGGACGATATGGGATCCAATGATTTCGGGACGTTCCTCTCCAACGGGGATATGGTCATCATGAGCATACCCGGTCTGCATATCAACGCCGAGAATATCGATGCCGCGGCAGAGGATTTCGGGATACATGTCGACGATATCGTTTTCATGAGCCGCCACAGCGCTGCCAGCGGCATGCCTACATTGACCGTTCATCCGATAGGCAACTACGAAGGGGCGGATTACGGGGGCAGAGCCAGAACGCTCGTCGTTCCGAATCCGCATCTTATGACTGATTCGCTGAGGCGGATCAAAGAACTGAATGATACAGATCTGTTCAACGTCTCGTTCGAAGTGACGCATCACGGTCCGTTCGTAGGCAAGCCGACGATGTTCATCGAGATCGGCAGCAATGACGAGCACTGGGGAGATACACACGCTGCGGACATACTCTCGGACGTGATACTCTCTGCCGAAGGGCATAACGATTATCCAGTCGCCATCGGCGTCGGAGGCGGTCATTACGCTCCGAGATTCACAGAGTTGGCACTTTCGCATAAGATAGATTTCGGACACATGGTCCCGGCGTATCAGACGACTGATGCTTCTGACGATGACGTGACGAGGATGATAAAGGATGCGGCCTCGGTCACAGGGACCAAGCTCGTCTATATCCACAGGAAATCCATGAAAGGTCCGGAGGAAAGGAGGGTATCATCCATCATAGACTCGCTTGGTCTCGAAAGGATATCGTCCAAGGATCTGGATCCGTTGGACGGGTCAGTGTGAGTTGACGAACGTCCCTTTGATCTCCTTTCCGAGAATGGCACTGCGCAGTTCGGACAGGTCCCTCCCGTCCACCATAAGGATGTCGATGTGGCTGCTCTTGGCCAGCTGTACGCCCAGCGGGTCGAAGACAGATGATTTTCCGGCATCGTGATCGCTATAGACCACTGATTTCAATTCATCGATGGTCATATCCTTGAACCTTTTTGCATTCGGATCGATCCTGGGGTCGGCTGAGTATACAGCATCGACATTGCTCGCGTTGACTATGCGGTCGGCCTCGGATATCTGTGCTATCATGGCCGCCACGGCATCGGTCGTGTGTCCTGGTTCGGTCCCGCCCATCACGACGATCTTTCCGGGCGACGATAAACTGGCGCATTCTTCGGGCGTCAGCGGTATCCTGCTGATCCCAAACGGCCCCAGGGCGATGGACAGCAGTCCGGCATTGACCCTGGTGATGCCTATGCCCAATTCGTCAAGCTGGTATGTCGACCCGCCAAGCTCCCTTCCTGTCTCGGAATAGTATCTGGAGATCTTCCCGCCTCCGCAGACGACCATTATTTGGACCTTCTTTGCCACTTCTTTGAGCATCTCTGCGAGAGCTCTGATGTATTTCGCGTCGTCCTTTTCGGGTATCAGGACGGAACCCCCTATCGATACTACAACTCTATCCACGTTGCCACCAACACGTTTATAATTATATTTACTTTCTATGCGTGTTACAGGGTCGATATAAATGGGAGAAACCAGTTCTGTCGAGAAAGCGAAATACGATTTCAAGAAAGCAATGCAGGAAATCATGGGTATGAAAGGCCGCGGCACCGAGCTCATCTCGGTGTATGTGCCCTCGACGAAGCAGATCTCCGATGTAATGGCGTATCTGAGGGACGAGTACTCTCAGTCATCCAACATCAAATCCAAATCGACCATGAAGAACGTTCAGGGAGCTATCGACTCGATAATGTCGAGGCTCAAGACCTACAAGTCGCCCCCGCCGAACGGTATCGTCATCTTCTGCGGAGAGATACCGAGGGCAGGGGATCAGACCAAGATGGTCCAGTACGTCATCGATCCTCCGGATGCGATAACGACATTCCTCTATCGATGCGACTCCGCATTCTTCACCGAGCCTCTCCAGGCGATGCTCGTTGACAAGAAATCCTACGGATTGATAACTATCGACAGGCAGGAGGCCACGCTTGGTATCCTCACAGGTACGAGGATAATAACGATAAAGCACTTCGACTCGCTCGTTCCGAGCAAGCATCACCAGGGAGGTCAGTCCTCGGTGAGGTTCGAAAGACTCATCGAGATCGCCGCCCACGAATTCTTCAAGAAGGTCGCCGATGCGGCGACAGATGCATTCCTTCAGAGGACGGAGCTCGTAGGGCTGCTCATAGGGGGGCCCGGTGCGACAAAGGAGTACTTCATCAAAGAAGGATACCTGCATCATGAACTTCAGAAGAAGGTCATAGACACATTCGATACCGGATACACGGATGAATACGGCCTCAAAGAACTGGTAGAGGCGGCCAAAGGGGCGATCCAGGGAATAGATCTCATGAACGAGATCGAATACGTCCAGAGGCTCTTCCGTGAGATCAGGAAGACGGACGGCGGTCTTTCTGCATACGGAGAGGATGTCGTCAGGGACGCTATGAACATGGGGGCGGTGAAGACGCTGCTCCTTTCCGAGGCCCTTAACAAAAGGCGCCTGACGGTCAGCTGCCCCAACGGGCACACTTATGATGTGACCGTCAAGGACGCAGACAGCAGGATAGAATGCAAGGAATGCGGAGCATTGGCGAACGTCGTCAAGGATGTAGATCTTGTCGACAGTTTCTTCGAGCTTGCCGAGGCGTACAATACCGAGGTGGAGATAATCTCGAACGAATCGGAAGAGGGTCAGATGCTCATGACCGCTTTCGGCGGTATAGCCGCGTTATTAAGATACAAGTTGTGATCAAGATGTCAGTAATGGATTCTTTCAAAGATGAAGTGGATAACGCCGTGAAAGGTGCTCTTTCCAAGATGGGATCGGATCTTAGTTTCGAGACCGAGATACCGTCCACCGACGCTGCCGATCTGGCGGTGCCGTGCTTCCTTATGTCCAAGGTCCTCAGGAGGGCCCCTAAGGACATCGCCGAGGAGCTGGCGAAGAACATAACCCCCTGCGGAATGATAGCTTCGGTCAGCGCTCTGAATGGATATCTCAACTTCAAGATGGACGGGAAACAGCTCATAGACGGAACGTTGAACGATGTCCTGTCGATGGGCGACTCATACGGCAGCCATCCCGCCAAGAACATAAAGGTCAACGTGGAGCACACATCCACGAATCCCACCGGCCCCATACATGTCGGCCGTGCGAGGAATCCGATAATCGGCGACACGCTCGCCAGAGCACTCAAGATGTGCGGTTACGATGTGACCACAGAGTACTACGTCAATGATGTCGGGAAGCAGGTCGTCATCCTTACCTGGGGTGTCAATAACATTACATCCGATAAGGTCACGATCGAGGACCGCGACAAGACCGACCACAGGCTCGTCGCCTACTATCGTCTTGCGAACAAGATGATGGAAGAGGACCCGGCGGTGCAGGAACAGATCGCAGAGATGCTCAGAAAGTTCGAGGCCGGCGACGAAGAGGTAATCTCCACCGTACGCAAGACGGCCGAGGTAATGCTCGACGGTCTGAAGGAGACGCTGACGAACATCGGCGTCACGCTCGACAGGTATACCTGGGAATCCAAGTTCATAGCTGACGGCACTGCGAGGGAGATAGTCAACGAACTGAAGAAGTCCAAGTACGCCGGCCGCGAGGACGACGGGGCGTATTATCTGGACCTGAAGGATTTCGGGATCCAGGGGAAGAACACTAAATTCACTTTCACAAGAGCTGACGGCACAACGCTCTACACGACACGTGATCTCGCATACCATCTTGACAAGTTCAAGAGGGCGGACAGGGTCATAGACGTCCTCGGAGAGGATCAGAAGCTCGGAAGCAAACAGCTCTGTTCCGCATTGGAGATACTCGGATGCGAGAAGAGGCCGGAGCCTATGTTCTACTCTTTCGTTTCTCTCCCGGAAGGGAAGATGTCCACCAGGAAAGGTGTGGTCGTCTATCTCGACGATCTGATCGACGAAGCCGTGTCCAGGGCGTATAACGAGATAAAATCCAGACGTTCGGATATGTCTGAGGACAAGATGCGCGACATCGCAAAGATCGTCGGTGTCGGAGCCATAAGATACAACATCGTCCGCGTTCAGCCGGAGAAGCAGCTCGTATTCAAATGGGATGAGGCCCTCAATTTCGACGGCAACAGCGGACCGTTCCTCCAGTATGCACACGCCAGGGCATGCAGCATGCTCAGGAAGGCCGGCGATTTCAAGGATGTCGTGGATTCGTCCATGCTTACCGATGAATACGAGATCAATCTCGTCAAAGTTCTCTCCAAGTTCGGAAGCGTCATCGAAGCGGCGGGCGAGCACAGACGCATACATCTTCTTCCCGCCTACGGTCACGAGCTTGCATCTGCGTTCAATCAGTTCTATGCATCTGTGCCAGTGCTCAATTCGAATGACGAGAAGGATGCCCGTCTGACACTCGTCAAATGTTCGAAGATCGCTCTCAGCAACGTGCTTGCATGCATGGGTATGGGTGCACCCGAGGAGATGTGATCATATGGAAATCCGTCCGATGAAGATGAAGGACGTAGTCAAGGTCAGGGAGCTCGAGATCTCCTGCATAAAGGAATATTTCTCGAAAGTCCTAGAGAACAAGTGGGATAGCTTCTCCCAGGAATGGAAGGACAATCTCGGTGCCAGCAACCAAAAATCGTACATGACGTACGTGAACTCCGGTCTGAGCTTCGTTGCGGAAGAGGACGGCGAGATAATGGGATTCATATTCGCCCAGATGCTCCACCATGTCTACAACACCGAGAATCTCGTCTGGGTGGAGAACATGGGTGTTCTCAAGGAGATCAGACGCAACGGGATTGGATATAGGCTTCTTCGCGAGACCATACAGGCCGGACAGAAGCTCGGGGCGGAGGTCGTACACAGTGCCATACAGCCAGACAACGCCCCTTCGATCATGCTTCACAAGAAGCTTGGATTCTTCATAGACAGACGTGAGATCGCTCTGCTGGATATGAATGATCTGAAAAAGAGGAAGATCTGACCCAGTCATCCGAAGATCGGCAGGAATCCGTTCCTGAAGGCATCGGCAATCTCTTGCCTTCCGGGGACCCTGCCCAAAGATTCTTCCACGGATGTCAATCTGCCGTATCTTCTGTCCTTCAGGGGGACGAGCACGGTATCCATCGTTCTTTCATCAAGTTTCAATATCAGACTTCCGTGTACGAGACAGCGGTCCCTGTCTCTGTATTGGGCGCTGCCGGAGATCTTCATGCCGTTCACCAGAACATCGTTTGCAGGTTTGTATTCCGCATCAATGCCCAGTAATGAAAGTGTCGATATCAGGCAGTTGCATGAGGTCTCATACAGTCCGTTTATCGACGGGAACGATTTCCTGCCGACAGTCAGAGAGAAAGTGATCTGATCTCTGTCGCAGTAGATCGGGCTTCCGCCGCTCATTCTTCTGACGATATCGATCCCGGCGTATCCGGCATATTTCATATTCACGCATTCAGATTCGTCGCTGAATCGCCCCAGGGAAACGGTCGGGCGGTCTCTGGAGTATATCATAAGAGCGTCGTTGCCGCAAGAGAACATCTCCCTTTCCAATTCTGAGCTCTTTTCCGGAGATACGAATCCTGCATCCGAGAATAGCATAAAAGTGAATGGAAAGGGGTTGTTAAATGGTTTTTGGACAGTTCATCTGCGTTTCGATTTACGCTTTGATTCGCTGGAATCATAAGTCTGTTTCTCGGCCACCGCGGGAGTACCAGAGACATCGGAACCGCTTTTCTTGTTCTTCTTCTCCTCTTCCATCTTGGTGAATGTCTTGGCAGACTTCTTGTCGTCGACCTTATCATCGTCCTTCTTCTTTCCAGGAAGTCCGCGCATCTTGATGAAGATACCAATAGCGATGACTATGACCACTATGATGATCACGACGTACGTCGTCGTATCTTTCCATATGGAATGCGAGACGTTGATAGCTATCGGACCGTCGGAACTGATGGTGGTGCCTTCGGAATCCAAGAGGTTAACGATGACATATTTGGTACCAGAGTCCCCGTACGACCAGGACAGACTCACTGTGGCAGTACCGTTGTTGTCCCCGGATTTTGCGGGAACAGCGACATCCTTGGATGCGAGTATGTTGTCTTTATTCGAATAGTTGACGACTTTGACCGTAATTGTCTGTTCAGAGCTTCCGTCATTGTATACCGTGACTTTTAGCGTCCCGGACCCCATATCGCTGAATTCGCCGGTGACTGTAGGATCGTCACCGAAGTTGACGGTCGCATCCGACGAATCGGATATCGATATCGGCACTACGGCAAGGGCCAACACGATTGCCATAGCGATGATTTGTTTGATTGATACCATTTGATTACCTCGATGATGATTATGTGATTATCTCGTTCACGCGTTCCTGTTCGATGGCCTTTCTGATCTCCATCGAAAGTCTTCTTCCTGTGCTCATCTCACGTCTCCACAGGGCGTTGCCGTACGGATGTCCGACCGCCATGTGGACATTAGTGCCGCCGCCGATACGCGGTGCCACGTCGTATATGTAGAAATTGAGGTCTTTGTCAACGCATGTCTGCAGACAGAACGGACCGATGATCCCCGGATCGTAGAATTTCTGCGTTGCTTTGACATATTTCTCGGCGAGGCCGAATGCCTTGTCGAGGAGCGATTCCCTGAGCGTGGCCGAGTTGTGGCCGCACACGGTGTATTCGGGAAGAATTCCGTCGTCTTCCAGCTCCACCTGCTGTTTGCCGGGGAGTCTGCAGAAGCCGTCGAGCGAACTCTCGAATCTCCAGTCGATTCCCAGGAGCTCTATCTTCTCTCCTTTCTCTTCGAGCGGCGAATAGAAGAAATCCAAATTGAATACGGGGCCGATGATGTACTGTTCCATTCTCGCCGATTTCAGGAAGTCCTCTTCGATGACCCCCTGTTTTATCAGATCGTTGGATTTCTCTACGAACTGGTCATATGACTGAGCCGTGAAGAATCCTCTTTCCAGTTTCTTGACCTTGTGGTGGACCTTCACTATCGTGAGGCCGTCGATGTCCTCGGGCTTCTCGATCTTCTTCGGATATGGGAGTCCCGCTTCTTTGAGGATCCAGTAGTAATCCTTCGGGTCACCTCTTTCCTCAGATCTCAGCAGATTCCTGCTGCCGACCATGGGCACCTTGAAATCGTTCTCGACAGCATCGATGCCGCAATATGCGACGAATGAACGGTTGGGTATGAACAGAACATTGTCGTTCATCAGTTTCTTCTGAACGCTCGGATCGAGGATGTTGCTGAACTTGTCGAGGATCAGGGGTTCGTCTACGACTCCGCGTACGACCCTCCCCGATGCATCGCGCTGCGATTTGAAGTAATTGGCGAATGTCTTCTCTCTGCCTTTCTGACAGACGGCGACGGTATGGAATCCCTCGGATATGGCTCCGTCGCAGGTGTCCAGGGCAGAATGAGATGCAACGACGCCGATCTTTGCCTTCTTGAGATCGTATCTCTCAAGATTTGCCAGGATCTGTTCTCTGTCGATCATCTATATGCCTCGCTTTTTCCACCATATCCCCTTAAAGAATAAATAAGGGTGGGTCAGACGAACAAAGCGATCACGAGGACCAGTATGGTCGTTCCGACGACGTCCATGATCGACGATGTTATCGGTATGCAGTGATCGTCCGGATCGAGATTGAATCTTATCGCGGCGACTGCCACATAGTACGACAGGTAGTTGATGACCGTTGTTGTCAGCATCCCGGCCAAGAATACTATCGCTATAACCGTCAGGTAGCTCATAGTTGCAGGCTGAACGATGTACGCTGCCGTTCCTATGAAGATGAATGTGATAAGTGCCAGTATATAGATGATGCTGAAATTCTCATATGCGTTCTTCGGCGGGACGCTCTTCGATTCCAAGGTACCTAGGTGCAGCATCGAGCTCAGTCTGGACGTCAGCATCCCGGATAGGGCATTTCCTTCGTTCAGGAACGCGGGGAGAAGGACAAGGAGCACGCCGTATTGAACGAGGCTGTCGGTCTTGCTTTCGATGATAATACCCGCCAGTATCTCAAAGAACATGCACGCTACGAGTACCGGTGTCGATTGGACCAGGATCCTCTTCGTTTCGTCCCTTCTGTGTCTTTTTTCCTTGCGCAGTATAATCTTCGCGGTCACTGCTACGGCGACCACAATGAGAACGAAACACGTAACGTATACGATCCAGCTGTCCAGATTCAGGACCATCCAGGCCGATACGTAGATCATCGGTATGGTGGCTATGTCGCCTGCGGCGGCGATCAGCGGGGCGGTGATGTTGTCCACATCCCAGTCGTGCTTGTAGCCTTCCTTCACGATTATCAGGTTGAACACCATAACGATGATGCCTGCGAGAAGACCTCCGACGAGGGAGATGAATGTGAATTTTATGATATCGATGGTCCCTCCGAAGAACAGTTCCACGATGACCCATCCGCATACGCCCATTATCGCGGACAGGCTGAGGGTCATTGCGATGGCAGCCTCGACGTTGGAACGTAGCACGCCCCCTTTCTTGAAGGACATCTGGAAAGTACCCAGATGCATAGAAGTTCCCAGACGGCTCCCCATCGATCCGAAGATATTGCCGCGCATCCCGATGGCGGAATAGATCATGATCATCATGCCGGGGATCAGAAGGATGTAGCCCTCCATTGTCGTGAGGAACAGTCCGGCGACCAGATCGGCGGAGGCAGCGATGATGAGGGCGGCGAGTCCCATGATGAAAACAGACCTGTTACGAACAAAGAATCCGCTTCCCGACTCATCAGAACCCACAAAAAACACCTCATGACATTTTATATTCTACCAGGTCCACCCTAAGGCACCCATACTATTTATTGGGCGGGGAGGTCCCGGCGGGGATTTTACGGGAGTTTAATATATCCATAATCACCTCACAGCTAACCAGTTGAACCACGATGGAAAAGGCCGATTTGTCGACAAGTTCAGATGACGCGGAAGGCGAACGTAGTCAGCGTTGTGATCGTTTTACGGGGTGTGTCTTTTGAGCGATGCGGGCGGGCGTCTGAGCCTTGACAAGATCGATATGACCGTTCAGGAACTCCTCACCGAGATGAAGGACAAGTCCGAGGTCATAGTTGACCTCGCCTACGCTTCACTCATGTACAACAGCAGGGACATGGCGGACAAGGTCGCAGATCTCGAGGACGAGATGGAGGATCTGAAGTACGCCATGCGCGTCAAGGTCCTCATGGCTGCCAGAACGAGAGAGGATGCAAAACAGCTCTCTGGCATATTGCAGGTTGCGTCTGCTGCCGACCGTATATCCCAGTCGGCCGGCGAGATTGTCAAGCTTTTGGATGTTCCGGCCGAAAAGAGGCCTTTCATTGCCAACATAATAAACGAGTCGGATGAGAAGTTCCGCATGACACGTATCTCCCCGAACTCCGATATGGTCGGGAACACTATAGACCATCTTGCGGTCGAGGCGTGCACGGGTACGAAGATCATTGCCGTCAAGAACCGTCATGGGTGGACCTACGACCCGGACGAGTCGCTGAAGCTCCGTGCCGGCGATGACATCATCGTCCGCGGTTCTGATGACGGATTCAACAGACTTGTTCAATTCGCATCGGGCGGAAAGAAATGGGACTTCCCGGAACAG